>JAGKTB010000352.1:0-3106 GCA_018993145.1 Flavihumibacter sp. | reverse complement strand
TTGATAAAGTGGACGACTGGCTCAATCCAACAGCGCCGGTTTTGTCAAAAAGTGAGAGAGGATATGAAGAGAAGGGTAAAAATAAAACAACGGGATATCAGTGACTGTGGAGCAGCCTGCCTGGCTTCGATTTCCATTCACTACAAATTGCAGTACCCGATTAGCAGAATCAGGCAGTATGCGGGCACAGATAAACGCGGGACCAATGTGCTGGGTTTGATTGAAGCAGCAGAACGCCTCGGATTTCAGGCTAAAGGCGCAAAAGGCCAACTGGAGAATCTTTTCAGTATACCACTTCCTGCTATCGCTCATATTATTCTGAAGAGTGGATTGCATCACTATGTGGTTATCTATAAAGTTTCAAAAAATACAGTTGTCTACATGGATCCCGGCGACGGTGCATTTCACAAGCTGGACCTGAATAAATTCAAGGAGATTTGGTCTGGTGTGCTGGTATTGCTTTTGCCCGGAACTGATTTTGTTGCAGGCAAACACAAGATCAGTAATGTGCAGCGTTTCTGGAACCTGATAAATCCGCATGTTAGCATCATGCTGCAGGCACTGATTGGTGCTGTTATATACACTATCCTGGGTTTGTCGACTTCCATTTATATGCAGAAAATCATTGATTTTGTATTGGTGGAAGGTAATATCCGTTTGCTGAATCTCCTGAGTATAGCCATGATCGCGATTCTTTTGTTTCAGTTGGTGATCGGCGGGTATAAAACCATATTTGGTTTGCAAACCGGGCAGATGATTGATGTGCGACTGATAATGGGCTATTACAAACATTTGCTGAACCTGCCTCAACGCTTTTTCGATACCATGCGGGTGGGTGAAATTATGAGCAGGGTAAACGATGCTGTCAAGATCAGGGAGTTTATCAACAGCGTTGCTCTTAGTTTTATCGTGAATGGATTGATTGTTGTTTTCAGCATCCTGCTCATGTTCTTCTACTACTGGAAACTGGCTTTGATCATGTTAGCGATACTTCCTTTTTACCTGGCCATCTATTGGATCACCAACAGGGTGAACAAGAAATGGCAAAGACGATTGATGGAAGAAAGTGCTGAATTGGAAAGCCAGATGGTGGAAAGTCTGAATTCAGTGGGCACTATCAAACGTTTTGGCCTGGAGCGCTTCATCAATGAAAAAACTGAGGACAGGTTTCTGACTCTCCTGCAAACCATTTATAAAATGAGTATGTACTCGTTGTATATTGGAACAGGCTCGGAATTCGTCACCCGCTTCTTTACCATTATTCTCTTGTGGTCAGGAAGTTTTTTCGTAATCAGCAATGAACTTTCAACCGGTGAACTCTTATCCTTTTATGCATTGATAGGTTATTTTACTGGTCCGGCCAGCTCACTGATCACCGCCAACAGAAGTATCCAGGATGCCTTGATTGCTGCGGATCGTTTGTTTGAAATCATTGATCTGGAAACAGAAGCCACGAATGAAACGAAGGTGGAGCTTAGTCGCGATCAGATAGGTGATATTGAATGTAATGAGCTCTGTTTTCGATATGGTAACCGGACTTCAGTGTTTAATGGGCTCAACCTCCGAATTAAAAAAGCTACCAGTACCGCTATAGTTGGAGAAAGCGGCAGTGGCAAATCAACCCTGCTTTCCCTGCTGCAGAACTTATATCCTTTGCAGGGTGGAACTATTACCATCGGCGGACTGGATCTCCAATACATCAGTAACCGGAGCCTTCGGCAACTGGTAGGCGTGGTGCCTCAGCAGATTGATCTGTTCAGTGGAACGATCCTGGAGAATATTGCGATTGGTGATCCGGAACCTGACCTGGGTCGCATTTTGTTCCTGGCTAAACTATTGGGGATAGATGAGTTTATTGAAAAGCTGCCCAATACCTATAACAGCATAGTGGTGGAACAGGGAACTAATTTTTCTGGCGGACAGAAACAACGACTGGCTATCGCCCGGGCACTTTATCGTAATCCTGAAATACTCATATTAGATGAAGCAACCAGCAGCCTGGATCCGGCAAGTGAGCAAAAAGTACAGGAAACCCTGAGCTGGTTTAAAGCCCAGGGTAAAACCATCATTCTCATCGCGCACCGACTGAGCACCATCCGGAATTGTGATCAGATACTGGTGCTGAATAAGGGCAAATTAGTTGAACAGGGAAAACATTTTGAATTGCTGGAACAAGAGGGGCACTATGCCCGATTATGGGATTACCATACTTCCAGCACTCTGCAATATTAGAAATCAAATAAATCTTCCCAAATGCCTTTTTTCTTTTTGTATGGATAGTCTTTATCTGACTTATAGTGCTGCTTGGGCGGATACTGCTCCTGCTGCCGGGTAGTTGCAGATTGTGATTGCGAAGAACGTTCAATTATTTTATCCAATTCTCCCCGATCGAGCCAAACCCCGCGACATTCCGGACAATAGTCAATTTCAATTCCACTCCGCTCTGTCATAACTAAACTTACATTACAAGTTGGACACTTCATATGATATACCTTTATCAGCTTCTAAGTTCGGCAATCGGCATTGCTTAAATAAATACAATTTGTTATAATTATTATAAGCTGATCTAATTAATTATTCAAAAAGTGAATCTCGCTTATCTGTATTATTGGCTGAATATTGGTGTATTTCGGTATATCGTTGACAATGGCAGTTCGGTTTTTTGCGATGGCTTCATTGTATTCAGACATACTGTAACAATAAAAATAACCGATAACGATAAAAGGCACCTTATCATTAGCAGTTCTGCCGGCTAAGCCCTTATCGATTTCATAAAATTTCAGATTCTTTCCCAGAAAATTGGCCATCATGGGCATATGTGTTTTTTCATAGTAGTCCATGTCGAAGGATTTTCCTTCTTCATTGGGATAAAGAATAGCAACCTTTATCATACCTTTTTCTGGATTTGCTTGCAGAGAGGGTAGACTTGTTTTACAACTAAACAGTGTAGTAAATGTCAAAAGCAGGAATAGATTTGTCAGGCGCATGACGGTTGGTTTTTGAAAATTATAAATTGAGTCACTTCTTGTAATCGGTTTTTGCATCGATTTCTTCAATTCTGGCCAGTACCAGTTTTTTTATAATGGTTGGATGGAGTGGCCTTTCA
>JAGKTB010000351.1:0-4990 GCA_018993145.1 Flavihumibacter sp. | reverse complement strand
CCGACGCTCTTCCGATCTACGAAACCGCAACCAGCATTGTAGTTGAGGGATATGAATATTTTGCACAGGGCTCTACACTGAACAGTATTCAAATTGGCAATGAGATCATTCGTTACCAGGAAGTTTCAAAAGAAAAGCCCTACACGCTGATTAACTGCGTTCGTGGCGCTTTTAACACCAAACCCGCTGCTCATAAGAAGGGTGCGCAGGTTAAAAAGTTGATGGATTTCCCCTATAAAACCATGTTCCCCAATTGGGAAATGCAGCAGCAGTTGATAAAGAATATGGCTGGCTTTTTCAATGAAACTGGTGTCTCTCACATGGACTTTGATGGGCATGAAGGAGCCTGTTATACCGGAAGGGGTGATTATGCAGAGAATTATTTCGCAGATGAGTTTCTGAAAAGCGTAAAACACACTGTGGTGAATGGCTCCAGTATTATCAACCATTTCTATTGGAATCACAACAGCTATATCAACTGGGGAGAACCATGGTACGCCAGTTTCAGAGAAAGTCAATCGGAACATCGGTTCAGGTTGCAACCTTTCTTTGAACGCAACTATATGCCCAATATGCTGGGATGGTTTCTGGTGAATGCTGATACACAGGTGGAGGATGTAGAGTGGATGATGTCAGTTGCAGCAGGTTACAATGCAGGATACGCCCTGGTACTTCGCCACAACGCATTTAAGAAGAATCCAAACATCGATAAGATTATTGAAACGATTGTATTGTGGGAGGAAGCCAAGAAGCTCGGCATCTTTAACAAGGAGCAACGCATGGCATTAAAAAATCCGGGGAACGACTTTCAGCTCCGGAAACTAGCCAACAAAGAATGGTCGCTGGCGCATTTTGATAAAATCAAGTTTAATCACCCTAAAAAATCCCTGCAGCCAGGTGAGCCTACGCATACGCGATTCGAATTCAACAACAATGGCGAATCGCAGAAAATACAATTACAGTTTCTGATTGCTGGTGAAGAAGATGCGGAAGTCGGCAATATTGAATTGGAGATAGACAACTTCTTCAGAATTACAGTTCCTGTAACTATGAAAAAAGGACAGACCCTCGTATGGGATAGTTCCAAAGAAATGAAGTTGTACAGCGACAAAGGAAGTCTTATCCGCAAAATCAATATTGAAAAAGAATTACCGGAAATGGTAAAAGGCAAACATTCCATCCTGATCGATGCCGCTTCAATGACAGGTGGTGAACCTGTTATTAAAGGCACTGTTAAACTGAAGGGAAAGATGGAGAAGATTCAGTTGTAGGTTAGCCACTTTTTTCTTCGTTCGTTTCCGTAAATTGTAGAAACAGTGGTGCTAATGACCGATGTAGAATTAAATAATGAAAAAGTACCTCTTCATAAATATCATCGTTATTTAGATGAAGCAGGCGATATCACATTCTATGGAAAAGGTAAAGTTCCTATAATTGGTAGTGAGGGAGTATCCAGTTATTTTCTAATGGGCATGTTGACATTGAATGAACCAGTTGAAGGAATTCGTAAGAAAATAGTTGACTTGCAAATTCAAATTGCTAATGATCCTTACTTTCGATCGGTACCGAGTATTCTAAAAAAGAAAAGTAAGAATGGTTATTTTCTTCATGCTAAAGACGATGTGCCAGAGGTCCGAAAGATGGCATTTGAATTAATAACAAATATTGATTGTTATTTTGATGCTGTAATTGGTCGGAAGGATTATAGTATTTATGAGAAAAAGCATAATGGAAATCAATCGGAATTTTATGCTGATCTTTTATCATATTTGTTGATTGACAACTTTGATGACCAGGATCGAATTGTTTTGAATATCGCTCACCGTAGTAAATGCACCACACATAAAAATCTGGAAAAAGGACTGGAAAAAGCCACAATCATTGCTGCAAATAAATATCCTGACAGTTTTAATTCTTGCACTATGGTTTTTAATGTACAACAACCGACTACAGAACCAATCATCAATTTAGTAGATTATTTTTTGTGGGCATTGCAACGGAAATGGGAAAGAAATGAAAACCGATATTTTGATTTTATAGGATCAAAAATAAGATCAGTTGTGCCGCTCTATCATAAAGAAGATGAAAGTTAAGGGAATAAAAAAAGCCCATCATCACACTAAGAAGGATACCCTTCAACGGCTTGGAGCCGACCTTTATGTGATACAGGCAGTGTAAAAATACTATTTATTTCTTACAATTACGCTAATTGCTCCATATGCTACCAACTCGCCGTCGCCGTTTCTTTCAACTCACTTGCGTATTGACTGCGCTGTTCGCAGTTAGTATTTCCTCTACTGCGCAAATCACTGAGCGCCCTCGTCCTGAAAGCTGGAAACAACTCGTAAAAGGTGCTGCCTTCAAGGATCGTTTTCTTCCCATGCCCAAGGGAAAGTTAAGCAGTGCCACCTGGGGTGGCGCGAATGTTCTGCCGCGATACATCGACAATGGCATTGAAGACCGGGATCGTTCTTATTGGGGTGGTAATATTGTGAAGGGGGCTGATGGTTTGTATCATCTCTTTGTTTGCGGATGGCCGGAAAGCTCTCCCAAAGGCCACGGACAATGGCCGCGTTCTATTGTGTATCATACAGTCAGCAATAACCGCTTTGGTCCGTATTGTATAAAAGATACCATTGGTGCTGGTCACAACCCCGAAATGTTTCGTCTGCAGGATGGCAGGTATGTGTTGTATTGCATTGATAAAAACTATGTATCCAATTCGCTGAACGGTCCCTGGCAGGAGGGAAAATTTGAATTTGATCCAAGAGATCGCCCCATCATAGAAGGACTATCCAACCTGACCTTTGCCAAACGATCCGATGGCTCTTACCTGATGATTTGCCGGGGTGGGGGAGTATGGATCAGCCAGACAGGTTTATCGCCATACCGGCAGGTATCGAACAAGAGAACCTATCCGGATGTGGCGGGTGAATTTGAGGATCCGGTGGTATGGAGAGATTCGGTACAATATCATATGATCGTGAATGATTGGCTTGGAAGAATTGCCTTTTACCTGCGTTCAAAAGATGGGGTGCAGTGGGTAACGGATCCCGGAGAAGCTTATGTGCCGGGGATCGCTTTTCATGAAGATGGCAGGGTAGAAGACTGGTTTAAGTTTGAACGCATCAAGATATTGCAGGATGCGCAGGGCCGGGCCATACAAGCAAATTTTGCGGTGATTGATACTCTGAAGAAGGAAGATAAAGCGAATGACCGGCACAGTTCAAAAAACATCTCTGTGCCGCTGAATCCGGGAGTATTAATTAGCCTGATGAATACCAGTTTCCCGGCAGCCGGAGAAACCATTCAAATCAAGGTCAGCGCTGAGAAAGGATTTAATCCGCATAAGGATATAGATCTTGGTTCATTACGATTTGGCAGTAATGAACAGGTGAATTTTGGAAAAGGAGCGAAACTAGCAGCAAGTAAAAAACAGGGCCGCGATTTAATACTCACTTTTAGTGCAGAGGGACATGGATTAACCAAAGAAGAGTTTGCACCTAAGCTGATCGGCAGGTACAAAAACGGAAAGCTCTTGTTTGGATATGCGAAGGTTCCCTGGGTGGAATATGAACCAAGTATCCTTTCGGCACTGCAACCGGAATTTACTCAAGGCACGGGTAAAACAACAATAAGCATGGTGGTTGAGAATTTTGGTCTGGTAACATCAAAACCTGAAAGCTTGAAACTTCAGCTACAAAGCCCGGAAGGGGTGAAAGAAATCGCGACAGGTACTATATCGCCAATCCAGCCGTACGGAAAGTTGGCTGTTCAACTCAGCACTACGTATCCATTTGAAAAGGGCCGGGAATATGAGTTTGTACTATTACTATCGGATGCTGATCCGTCAACCCCTCCATTTAAATTTAAAGCCATCCCCTTGCCTTAAAGTATTAGGGCTGAATGGCTCAATTTGGCTATAACTGACAAAAAAGTTGATTTATAGCCAAATTGAGCCTTCAATTTGGCTATAAGTGTACAAAAAACTAACTTGCAGCCAAATTGAGAGATATGCAGCAGATCATAGGGAGGAAACGGGAATTAGCCATCCTATCTGACCTGAAAGCGGGTAATGCCTCCACATTTGTAGCTGTGTATGGGAGAAGGCGGGTAGGTAAAACCTTCCTGATTCGTAAGGCGTTTGACAATCAGTTTGCCTTCCATCTGACAGGAATGGCGAATGTAAACATGGCACAGCAGCTGGCAAATTTTGCTGCTGCGTTAAGAAAATATGATACTTCCGCGGAACTCCAACCGCAGCCAGAAACCTGGCAGGAAGCCTTTGAACAATTAATCAATTGGCTGGAAAAATCAACGGATCAAAAAAAAGTGGTTTTTCTGGATGAACTTCCCTGGCTGGATACTGCACAATCCGGATTTATGCCGGCACTGGAACATTTCTGGAATGCCTGGGCAAGTGCTAGAACCGATATTATCCTGGTGGTATGTGGTTCTGCGGCGGCCTGGATGATCAATACACTAATCAATAGCAGAGGAGGACTTCACAACAGGGTCACTCATCGCATACGGCTCCAGCCTTTCACCTTACAGGAATGCGAGGAATATTTCAAAGCCAGGTCGGCAGGTTTTGATCGTTATCAACTTGTTCTGCTCTACATGGTGATGGGTGGAATACCTTTTTATTTGGATCAGGTGAATACTAGTCTTAGTGCAGATCAGAATATAGACAGATTGTGCTTTACTGCGGATGGATTATTACGGGGTGAGTTTGATAACCTGTATCATTCTCTCTTTCAAAAAGCGGAACGGCATATTTCTATAATTGAAGCATTGAGTAAAAAAGAAAGGGGACTTACCCGTGATGAACTGCTGGAGGTTTCCGGAATGCCCAATGGCGGAGGTACTACCCGAATTCTGAAGGAGCTGGAAGAAAGCCATTTTATCCGCAAATATGTTTCCTATGGTAATAAAGAAAAGCTGAGTCTTTATCAATTATCAGATCCTTATTCACTCTTTTACCTGCGAT
>JAGKTB010000350.1:0-3340 GCA_018993145.1 Flavihumibacter sp. | reverse complement strand
TCCTTTGTCTCCTTTGTCTCCCTACTTCCCCAACTCCCTTATTACCCTTTCCATCTCCTCTTTATCATTAAAGTGATGTTTCACTCCTTTTATTTCCTGGTACTGCTCATGTCCTTTACCTGCCACCAGTATGATATCACCCGGTTGCGCCAGGCTAACTGCTGTTCTTATAGCTTGTCTCCGATCAGCGATTGAAATATATTTTCGCCTCGCTGCCGAGTTCAAATCCGCTTCCATATCACGGAGAATCGCTTCAGGATCTTCTGATCTCGGATTGTCGGAAGTGAAAATCGCTTTATCGCTGAACTCACAGGCCACCTGCCCCATAATCGGACGCTTGGTTTTATCCCGATCACCTCCGCAACCCACTACCGTAATTACTTTCTCCTCTCCCTTCTTCAGCTGCTTAATCGTTTTCAGCACATTCAGCAATGCATCCGGTGTGTGTGCATAGTCCACAATGCCAATGATCTTATCAACCGGTGACACCTGATAATCAAATCTTCCTTCCGCTCCCGATAATTTGCTTAAGCATTCCAGCACTTCCTGTTTATCTTCTCCCAGGTTAACTGCAGCACCATACACAGCCAGCAGATTGTACGCATTAAACTCTCCAATCAACCTGAAATGAACTTCCTGATCATTGATCGTCATCAGTAAACCTGTCAGTCCATTCTCCAGTATCTTGCCTTTGAATTCAGCCATCGAACGCAAACTGTAGTACTGCCTGCTGGCAACGGTGTTTTGCAGCATTACCATTCCACGTTTGTCATCCAGGTTGCTGATCGCAAAAGCCGAAGCAGGCAACTCATCAAAGAACTTTTTCTTCACCCTGATATATTCATCAAAGGTTTTATGATAATCCAGGTGATCATGCGTGATATTGGTGAACATGCCGCCAGCGAATTCCAATCCTGCAATTCGGTTTTGGTGAATGGCATGAGAACTCACTTCCATGAATGCATACCGGCAACCTTTGTCTACCATCCGCTTCAGCAAAGCCTGCAGCTGGATAGCATCCGGCGTGGTATGGGTTGCTTCGATCACTTCACCGGCGATTACATTATTTACCGTACTGATCAATCCGCAATCATATCCCAATGATGTAAAGAGCTTGTACAAGAGGGTCGCAACCGTTGTTTTTCCATTGGTACCGGTTACACCAACCAGTTTTAACTTACTGGATGGCTGCCCGTAAAAATTGGAGGCCATCACACCTGCTGCTACTGAACTATCTGCCACCTGCACATAGACCACTCCTTCTTTCAATTCAGCCGGCAGCACTTCCGCAATTACCGAACCCGCACCTGCTGCAACCGCTTTTTCAATGAACTGGTGACCATCCGCCTGCACTCCCTTAATAGCAATAAAACAGGAACCGGATACTATTTTTCTCGAATCAATCTGCAGATCCTTCGGCTCCGTAAGCAGGTTTCCCTGCACCGAGCGGATCGAAACCCCATATAATATATCCTGCAAACTGGTCATCAATTCAATTCAATCGTAATCGTTTGTTTTGGTTGAATCATGCTTCCCGGAGGCAGCGACTGGCTGATCACTTTTCCTTTGCCCTTTACCTGTACTTTCAGTTTTCTTTCTTCCAGCAGGAAAAGCGCATCTCTTAATCCCATTCCCTTCAGATCCGGCATTTGTCCGGAGCTTTTTGCATCCAATGCTTTTACAACCGAGCGATAATTTTCATCTGCTTCGAGCACTGCCCAATCCGTTTGAGCAGCACTGTCTTTGTACGGCAAGCTCAGCGTTTGCATAACCGTCTTCATTTTTTCATTTGCTCCGGCATAACGAAACTTACTGCTGTCGGGCTTTGGCAAAGACACTGTCTGAACAGGTATCTGCTGTGCCTCCAATGCAAAGAGCTTATCGGCAATTTCCCGGAATACCGGTCCGGCTACCGTTCCGCCGTAATATTTTGAAGCAAAGGGTTTGTTCTTAATCACCACAATGCAACTGTATCTTGGGTTGTCCGCCGGAAAATACCCGGCAAAAGACGACTGATAAATATGATCTGCGTATCCTCTGCTTCCGTTTGCTACCAGGGCCGTTCCTGTTTTCCCGGCGATACTGTAATACGGAGTAGACAGTGATTTTGCAGTACCATTCAACACAACACCTTCCAGGCTCGTCTTCAATTGCTTCAGAGTTGTTTCCTTGCAAATCGATTCCACCATCACTTCGGGCTCCCTGTTCCAGATCGTTCTGCCATCCTGCTGCACTTCCTGCACCAGGTAGGGCCGCATCATCTTACCATTATTTGCTACTGCGTTGTACAACATCAGGGTCTGCAGCGGGCTCACCAGCACTTCATATCCGAACGACATCCAGGGCAGCGAAGTGGCACTCCAGGTTTTGGATTTCGGGGTTTTGATAATGGGTTGTGTTTCACCAACCAGATCAATTCCCGAAACTTCGTGTAAGCGTAGCCGTTTCAAATGACCGATGAACTTTTCCGGGTTACCGCTGTAATGCTGCATCACCATTTTTGCCATTCCCACATTACTGCTTAACTCAAAAGCCTGCTGTAGCGATACATTGGTCCGTTTGTGACGTTCACTGTCGTACACCGTTCTCCGGTTTACCTGCCATACGCCATTTTCCAGGTTTACCTGTGATCCGAGATTCGCTTTCCCGTCTTCCAGCACCGCCAGCATGGTTGCCAGTTTGAATGTGGAACCGGGTTCAGAAGCACGGATTGCATAATTCAGATCCTCCCAGTATTCACTTTCTCCTCTTTTTCCCAGGTTGGCAATCGCTTTGATTTTTCCGGTGGCTACTTCCATCACAATGCAGGTTCCGTTTACCGCTTCATTCTCGATCATCATTTTGAGCAAGGCCTGTTGAGCGATGTCCTGGATATTTACATCCAGTGTGGTGATCAGATCTTTTCCATTTTCCGGCTCCACTTCGTAACCTTCCACCGGAACTGCTACACCTCCTGCGATGAAACGAACCAGCCTCTTTCCTGTTTCTCCTTTAAGCAGACTGTCATAGGTTCTTTCGAGACCAACATTCTGCGCATTCTCCCTAGCCAGTCCAATCGTTCTGTTCGCCAGCATACCAAAAGGATTCAGTCGCTTGCTTTTTACCTCTGCAATAAACCCGCTTTTATTTCTGCCCAACCGTACCAGTGGAAATTCCCGCAGTTGCTTATACTGCTCGAAATCGATATTTTTCTTCAGCAGAAAATAGCGATCTTTTTTCCGGTAGCCGGCTTGCAACAGTTTTTTGTAACCATCCGCAGATTTATCCTGAAAAAGACCGGCAAGCGAATAACTGAGTGAATCGAGATGTTCACGAAACCGTTTTCCGTTTTTATCTCTCA
>JAGKTB010000349.1:0-5952 GCA_018993145.1 Flavihumibacter sp. | reverse complement strand
GACGGCATAGTTCACATCATTTCCGATCAGATCCATCAGCCTGAAAGGTCCCATTTTAAATCCTGCCGCCTCCATCAAATCATCTATTAATGAAAATGACACTCCCTGTTCAGCCAATCGTAGCGCTTCGATATAGAAGGGTCTTGCAACCCGGTTAACAATAAATCCGGGAGAGTCTTTGCAGATTACCGGCGTCTTACCCATACTGGTTGCAAGTTCTGCTATTTTCCGGACCACTGCATGTGAGGTGTGGGATGTTGTTACCACTTCCACCAGCTTCATCAAAGGAGCCGGATTGAAAAAGTGCATTCCAACTACCTGGGAAGGATAGGGATGCGCAACTGCAATTTCTTCAACCGATAAAGAAGAAGTATTGGTGGCATAGATGGATGCCTGGCCATTAAGAGCCGCCAGTTCTTCAAATAGTTTGGTCTTAACGGAAAGTTTTTCAACAATTGCCTCCAGCAAGACGGGTGCTTTACACAGCGAAATGTCTGTGGTATATTCAATGGACTGCACTATTGAATCAAATGCCGATTCCGAGATTTTTTGCTTCTGGACAAGATTTTCCAATCGCTGCCTGATCTGCTCCTCCGCTTTTTTCAAAACCGGCTCTGAAAGGTCAAATAACATCACAGACAGGCCGTGCTGTGCGGCGGTCTGTGCAATTCCAGCACCCATTGTACCCGCACCACAAACTAACAGGGAGCGATTTTTCATGGTTGCATCCATTTAGATACTTGCCGTAAACTGTTGAAGGAACCGGACATCATTCACACTGAACAAACGGAGATCGTTAATCTGGTATTTCAACATGGTGATTCGTTCAATTCCCATTCCGAAAGCGTAACCGGTATATTTATTGGAATCAATTCCACAATTTTCCAAAACCTGCGGATGCACCATACCACATCCCAGGATTTCCACCCAACCGGTATGCTTACAAACATTACAACCTTTTCCATTGCAGAGCAGGCAACTGATATCCATTTCTGCACTAGGCTCGGTAAAAGGGAAATAGGATGGACGGAAACGGATCTTAACATCCTTACCAAACAACTCCTGTACAAAGAAATAAAGTGTTTGTTTCAGATCGGCAAAAGATACCTGTTCATCGATATACAATCCCTCTACCTGGTGGAAGAAACAATGGGCTCTTGCAGAAATGGTTTCGTTACGATACACACGTCCTGGGTTTACAATGCGTATGGGCAATTTGCCTTTTTCCATTTCACGGATCTGCACGTTACTGGTATGCGTACGCAATAACCAATCGGGGTTCTGGCTGAGATAAAAAGTGTCCTGCATATCCCTCGCCGGATGATTTTCCGGCAGGTTCAGTGCAGAGAAATTATGCCAGTCGTCTTCAATTTCAGGCCCTTCCGCCACAGAGAATCCAAGCCGGCGAAAAATGCTTAGTATTTCGTTACGCACCAGGCTGATGGGATGACGTGAACCAACGGGTAGAGGGTCGCCTGGCAGTGTATAATCCACCCCCACAGTACCTTGGTCAGACTGGCTTTCAAGCGACTGTTTCCAGTTTTCATATTTCTCTTCAGCAAACTGTTTGAAGGCATTTAGAACTGCACCGAATTCTTTTTTCTGGTCTGCAGGAATGTTTTTCATCTCTCCAAACAAAGACTTCACGATTCCTTTAGTACTTAAGAATTTCAGGCGATATTCCTCCAGGGAGGCCGGTCCGTTAATTTCCAGGCCACTGATCTCTTCCCGGTATGCTTCAATTTGCTTAACGATCATTTCCATATCAACAAAGATAAGAAGCCAGGATGAGAAGCGGCGCAGCGAATGAAACAGCTTATCGAAGAATGAATAACTGGAAATAGACCCATACGAAGGGAGTAGCCAGCAATAAAGAGTCGAACCGGTCGAGAAATCCACCATGACCAGGCATGATTTGTCCGCTATCCTTTACACCTGCCATTCTTTTCAGTTTACTTTCCAGCAGGTCGCCAAATGTTCCGCTGATTGCTGCAATCAGGGAAATTGCGATAGCATGATGCACAGGCAAATCAATCAGCCATGCCCAGATAGATAGGGTTGCGACAGCCAGTATGATACCACCCAATGTACCTTCCCAGGTCTTTTTGGGAGAAATGACACTCAAAGGTGTGCGGCCAATCATAGATCCCACGAGATAAGCCATCGTATCGTTTATCCAGATAGTGAAAATAATGGCAAGTGGTGCAATTTTACCAATTTCAGGCAGGGTACGCAAATGCATCAGCAGGCCGAAGCTCAAGGAGATATATAAGACACCCAAAAAGGAATAACGGATATTTATCAACTCAATATTCCGGGAAAAAAGAAGTTCCGTTATCGGAAGCATGAATAGTAACAATAACCCCATCCACCAACCCACTGCATGCAGCGACAGATCTCCCCAAACAAACTGATCGCCGGTGAAATAAAGCAGCACACACCAGCCTGCTATCTGAACAGCCCAACGATGAACCGGTGTGATTTTAGTATACCGGGGTTCAAATTTCCCAACCAGCTGCTGATACTCATACCAGCACCCAAAATGGATAACAGTGAAAAGCAGAAAAAAAGCATACTGATTCCAGAACAAGCCGGTTAGCATTACCGCAACAAAAATCAGGGCGGTAGATGCTCGGGTCCAGAATGTTTTCCAGTTAAACGCCATGGCAGTACATTCAGTTATACATCATTGTTGACTCTTCGGGAAGGAAGTATGAGATCATCATCAGTATCGTATAGCTCTCCGAAATGAGTATGCGAAATCCGTTGCATAAACCAGGTAATCCCAATGATTGCAAATACACTCAGGACAACATAAACAGGTTCAATTACAGGCTCCTGTTCTATGAAGTTTTTATTACGATAGACCAGGATCACCTGCACGGCATTGTTTACAAAATGGCCGAGCACGGCCGGCCAGATACTGCCACTGTACCAGTAAATCGCACCTAACAGAATTCCAAGCAAAAGCCTTGGAAAAAAACCAAAAAACTGGCCATGAAAAGCAGAAAACAGGACGGCAGTGATGATGATGCCAATCCAGGGACGTCGACTGATCTGAATAAACAGGCGCTGCAGTACCCCTCTGAAAAAAAACTCTTCGCAGATTGCTGGTAGTACTGCAATGAGAAAAAGCATGGCGATCAGGTCAGTCAGGCTTTTCATATCCAGGAAAGCCTTCATCTGTTTGATGGCATTGTCTTCCGCAAGCCGCATGGACGCTTCCATTGACTTAAAAGCTTCAGGCAGGTGGATTTGCTGATTTACCATATTCAGCCAGGATGCAGCCGGGTAGGCCAGCAACATCAGTGCCACTCCCATCCACCAGAAACTGGAGGGTTGAGGCGCTTTATGACCAAGATAGGAAAATGGGCGGCGATCACTCAGGTAGGCAAACACAATAGAAGGCAATAAAAAAATGGCAATACTCAAAATAGCCTGCAGCCATTTCAGTGCTGCAACCACTCCGGGCTTTTCGAGATTCATATTAAATATATCCTCCCGTGCTACCTCTAACCTGTATGAGATTACAGAAAAAATCAGCTCTTGCGACACTGCAAATATCCCAAACGTCAGGCTGCCAAAAACGACCAGTTGCAACCAGGCGGGTTTATACTTCAGATAAGTATTCATACGATGCCTGCAAGATGCGTTTTTTTGGGCAGAACTGGCATTTTATGGCGTAACTTTGCCGCTTTCAAACAGCGGCATGGTGAAGATAGGCTCTATAGAACTTCCGGATTTTCCACTCCTACTCGCTCCGATGGAGGATGTGAGTGATCCCCCATTCCGGGCAGTATGTAAACTGAATGGCGCTGATATGATGTATACGGAATTCATCAGTAGCGAAGGACTGATCCGGGATGCCATCAAAAGCCGCCAAAAACTGGATATTTACGAAGCAGAACGCCCCATCGGAATCCAGATTTTCGGTGGCGATGAAGACGCAATGGCAATGAGTGCCCGGATTGTGGACACGGTTCAACCTGACCTGCTGGATATCAATTTCGGTTGTCCGGTTAAAAAAGTTGTAACCAAAGGAGCCGGGGCCGCCGTATTGAAAGACATTGATCTGATGGTTCGGCTCACTGCCGCCTGTGTGCGGTCCACCAATCTTCCAGTAACAGTTAAAACCCGCCTGGGCTGGGATGCCGGTTCCATTAATATTGGTGAAGTGGCGGAGCGCTTACAGGATACCGGTATCAAAGCCCTGGCCATTCACGGCAGAACGCGCAGTCAGTTGTATAAGGGTGAAGCAGACTGGACACATATTGCCCGGGTAAAAGATAACCCAAGAATCCAGATTCCCATTTTCGGCAATGGAGACATTGACTCACCAGAGAAAGCACTTGACTACAAAAAGCGATTCGGTGTAGATGGTATTATGATCGGCAGGGCTGCCATTGGGTATCCCTGGATCTTCAATGAGATCAAACATTTTTTTGCCACGGGAGAACACCTGCCCCCACCCACCATTGAGCAGAGAGTGGACGTGATCCGCAGACACCTCCACAAATCAGTTGAATGGAAAGGACTGGTTCCCGGCATCAATGAAATGAGAAGGCATTACAACAATTACCTGAAAGGATTGCCCAACATCAAAGAATACCGGCTCAAATTGGTGACCTTCAAAACGGTAGAAGAAATAGATGCTGTACTGGATGAAATCATTCGGGTATATACCGGCTTTCAGTTTGAACGCCGGCAGGTGGAAATGGATAATCTGTCCTATAATTGCGGCTAATCCTTAACGTTATCTAGTGCTTCAATAACCGATGCATCCAACGGTGACACACCAGGGGCAAAATAATTGATCAATACACCCTCTTCATTTAAAAGATATTTTGAGAAATTCCATTCCGGAGCCTTGTTGCACCATCCATTTTCTGCCGGATTCGACAACCACTGAAATACCGGATTTTGGGAGGCGCCGGGAACAACACTCGATTTTTTGGCAACCGGAAAAGTAACCCCGTAATTCAATTTGCAAAATTGTTCAATTGACGCATCATCACCCTTTTCCTGTTCTTTGAAATCATTAGCCGGGAAGGCCAGTATGTTTAACCGATCCGGGAATCGCTCATACAACTGCTGCAGCTCTTCGTATTGGGCAGTGTATCCGCAATCCGAAGCAGTGTTGACCAACAATAATTTTTTCCCTTTGAGTTGCTCAAGAGACAACTGCCTTCCGCCTGTAAGGTCAACAGTTCGGTTATAGATCGGCGTAAGTGGCTTTTTCTCCTCCTTGTTGGAAAGAACAGCGGCCTTCATCCCCGTCCATTTTCCCAATTTCATAAGGAGTGGATAAATGAATTTTAATAAGCGTTGGCGGCCAGACAGGACTGTGTGTTTATGATTCATCCAATTACTTTTTTGTACAGTGAAAGCTTTCCTTTCATAGGAGGATATTTGATGGCAGGGTCAAACCAGGCGGGTGTTTTCATAACAGCTTTATAATGCGTGAAGCGATCAAAACTAAATTTTCCATGTGCAGCCCCAATTCCACTATCGCCCCGCCCACCAAAGGGAAGCGCCGCATTGGTAAACTGCCAGGCAGCATTATTTATGCATCCGGTTCCAGCTGGTATGGCTTGAATCCAGTCCTCCTCTTTTTTACTGCTGGATGTAAACACATAAAAAGCAAGCGGATTCGGATGTTGCTGCACAATCGCCAGTGCCTCCTCCTTTGTGCTGAAACTGAAAACCGGCAAAATGGGACCAAAAATTTCTTCCTGCATAATTGGAACTGAAAGCGATTCGGGTTTAATCAGGGTTGGTTCAATATAGAGATCCCTTTCATCACTGTTTCCGCCATGCAGCAAAACTCCTCCCTTTAAATATGAATTGAGCCGGTCAAATTGAGACTTGTTGATGATGCGGCAATAATCCCCGGATTGCTGCGGATTTTCACCATAAAATTTCCGGATATTTAATTTAATTGCTTCAACCAGT
>JAGKTB010000348.1:0-4320 GCA_018993145.1 Flavihumibacter sp. | reverse complement strand
GCAAACGAAGCATGGAAATCATTGAATCCGAATGAAGGTGAGTTTTTATATCAGAATAATGTGACGTATGTGGTTGTCTTATGGGGTGGACTTACTACCAACCTGATTTGGTGTTTATACCTGAATTTCCGAAACACAACATTTGGAGATTATACAAACACCGCAGTTCCCCGTTGGAAAAATATTTTATTCTGTGCCCTGGCTGGCACCACGTGGTTCCTGCAATTTTTCTTCTATGGTATGGGAGAAAGTAAACTCGGTAATGGACCATCTTCGTGGATTTTACATATGGCTTTCATTATACTGGTTGCCAACGCGTGGGGACTAGCATTGAAAGAATGGAAAGGAGTATCTGCAAAAACCCGTACTACAGTAATTTTGGGAATCATCACGATTATTGTTTCTGTGTTAATGGTTGGATTTGCCAAAGTGCCTTAAACTTAGTTACAGATACGATTTCCAAGTCACCTAAAAAAATAAAATATTCAAATTGATCTATATGTCATTAATAGATAGTTTCAAACATGTTTCTTACCTATGGGATGAATCTGTTGCAGCAACATACGCTGGGGACGAAGTGAGCTTACTGATTTATCGGTCTAATCTGCTGGGAGCAGATTTGCGATTAACCAATTATGGTGGTGGAAATACATCCTGCAAAGTAATGGAAAAAAACCCCCTTACTGGTGAAGAAGCAGAAGTAATGTGGGTAAAAGGATCAGGTGGAGATCTTGGCACACTCAAAAAAAGTGGCTTGGCGGCACTTTATATGGATCGGCTGCTCAAACTTAAGAATGTGTATAAAGGGTTAGCATCCGAAGATGAAATGGTTGAATTATTTAATCACTGTATTTTTGATTTGTCAAGTAAAGCTCCTTCAATTGATACCCCATTGCATGGTTTTCTGCCGTTTAAACATATTGACCATCTGCATCCAGATGCAGCAATCGCAATAGCAGCAGCTAAGGATGGCAAAGAAATCACTCAGGAATTGTTTGGTGGAACAATTGGCTGGGTTGATTGGCAGAAGCCTGGTTTTGATTTGGGATTGAAGTTAAAAAAGTGCCTGGATGAGAATCCGGGAATAAGAGGGATAATGCTGGGTTCACATGGTTTGTTTACTTGGGGAAATACGGCATATGAATCCTATATTAACACACTCGAAGTAATTGAACGTTGCGCTTCTTTTATTGAAGACCAGACTGGGAAAAAAAGACCAGTCTTTGGTGGAGAGTTACAATCTGCACTTTCATCAAACGAAAGAACAAAGCAGGCTGCAGCAATTGCTCCTGTACTTCGTGGATATTGTAGCAGTCAACAACGTATGGTTGGCCACTTTACAGATGACAAACGCGTACTTGAATTCATTAACTCAAAGGATTTGCAAAGGTTGGCACCCATGGGTACAAGTTGCCCGGATCATTTCCTAAGAACTAAAATCAGCCCACTTGTACTGGATATGTCTGAAATGTGGAATCAGGTTACAGACGGAACCACGGAGCCAGTCGCCAATCAACAGTATCTTGAAGACCAGTTTCAGGCATATCGTAAAATGTATTCGGACTATTATATTGCCTGTAAACATTCGAATAGTCCTGCCATGCGTGATCCTAATCCGGTTGTAATACTGATACCGAGAGTAGGGATGTTTACCTTCGCAAAGGATAAGCAAACAGCACGGGTTGCTGCAGAATTTTACATCAATGCAATAAACGTAATGAGGGGAGCGGAAGCTATCAGTGAATACACTTCATTGCCCCGGCAGGAAGCATTTAATATTGAGTATTGGTTATTGGAGGAAGCAAAACTCCAGCGCATGCCAAAACCTAAACCATTAAGTGGTCGCGTTGCACTCATTACAGGCAGTGCCGGGGGCATTGGTAAAGCTATTGCCAAAAAGTTTGCGGAAGAGGGCGCCTGTGTTATATTAAATGATATCCACGAAGAGCGATTGAATAATGCATTAGAGGAATTCAAATCTCATTTCGGGAAAGATATTGCATCGGCAGTAGTACTGAATGTAACGGATGAACTATCAGTAGAAAAGGCCCTTGCTCAGGCATGCCTGGATTTCGGAGGAGTTGATATTGTTGTAAACAATGCCGGTATCAGTATTTCCAAGCCAATTGCAGAACATTCTCTGAAAGAATGGGATAGTTTGTACGATATCCTGGTGAAAGGACAGTTTATTGTATCCAAGGCGGGCGTTGCTATTATGCGTAAGCAGGGATTTGGCGGCGATATAGTAAATATAGTTTCAAAGAATGCTGTAGTGGCAGGCCCAAATAATCCGGGATATGGCTCAGCGAAGGCAGCTCAGGCCCATATGACAAGGTTGATGGCAACTGAGCTGGGAAAGGATAAAATACGAGTGAACGCAATAAATCCGGATGCCGTAATTGCAGATAGCAATATCTGGGCAGGCGGTTGGGCAGAAGGACGTGCAAAAGCATATGGTATCACAGTTGATGAACTGCCTGCATATTATGCCAAGAGAACATTACTAAATGAAGTAATAGTGCCTGAAGATATTGCCAACGCAACCTATGTTTTTGTTTGCGGACTACTAAATAAATCCACCGGAAATGCCCTGAATGTGGATGGTGGTGTATCGATGGGTTTTTTGCGTTAACGATTTAGTTAAATCAATACTTACAAGGCATTAAAACATTTACTGTCAATCTTATTCCATGCCATTACATAATTCTCAGATTTCCGATCATAACGAATCACTGATTAAGTTGCACCAGGTAAAACTGGCTGCATTAACCAACGAATTAGCGAATACTGAAAGTATCATCCAACAATTAATGGAATTTCAGGTTGCTATACCTTCCTGGGCATTGGGTACCGGAGGTACCCGGTTCGGTAGATTTTCTGGTGGAGGTGAACCTCGAAACCTGGAAGAAAAGCTGGAAGATATTGCTTTATTACATCAGCTGAACCGGAGTAGTGGAGCTGTTTCTCTTCATATTCCCTGGGATATTCCTCAAAATCCAAATGCTATCAAGTCGCTTGCATCAGAATATGGATTACGGTTTGATGCTGTGAATTCCAATACCTTTCAGGACCAGCCCGGACAATCCTATAGTTATAAATTCGGTTCCTTGCAACATGTGAATCAAGCCGTTCGCAAACAGGCTATTGCACATAATATTGAAGTTATTCAACAGGGTATTGAACTCGGGTCTGAATCGTTGACGGTTTGGTTGTCTGATGGATCCTGTTTTCCTGGACAACTGAATTTTCGAAAAGCGTTTGAAAGAACATTGGAAAGTCTACAGGAAATTTATGCTGCTCTTCCGGAGCATTGGAAGTTGTTTGTTGAATACAAAGCATTCGAACCGAATTTTTACAGCATGACAGTTGGTGATTGGGGACAATCTCTATTGTTTGCCAATAAGCTTGGTTCACGCGCATATACACTGGTAGACCTAGGCCATCATCTTCCCAATGCAAACATTGAACAAATTGTCTCACTTCTGTTAATGGAGGGCAAATTGGGTGGCTTCCACTTCAATGATTCAAAGTATGGGGATGATGACCTTACTGTTGGAAGTATTAAGCCATATCAGCTTTTTCTCATTTTTAATGAACTCGTGGAAGGTATGAACGCGAGGGGTTTGCACCATGCAACTGATCTGGGTTGGATGATTGATGCTTCTCACAATGTGAAAGATCCTCTTGAAGATCTTATGCAATCAGTGGAAGCTATCATGCTAGCCTATGCACAGGCCTTACTTGTTGACACAAATGCGCTGCGGGAGGCACAAAATGAGAATGATGTAGTACGATGTCAGGAAATCCTGCAAGCAGCATATCGAACAGATGTCCGGCCGCTCGTTGCTGAAGCCCGTTTACGGGCAGGAGGAGCATTGAAGCCATTGGATGTATTCAGAAAACAGGCAATACGACAACAATTGATCAGCGACAGGGGAGAGAAAACCGTGTCGACTGGGTTATAAATTTGAAAAAAATGTATCCGATACCTGTTCATGCTGTTTTTGACGTTGGAAAAACTAACAAGAAATTACTTCTCTTTGATGAACAGTTTAATATCGTTGATGAGTCTAGTCATCGATTTCCTGAGATTCAGGATGAATCCGGCTTTCCTTGCGAGGATATTGTTGCATTAAAAAATTGGATCCTGAATAGCCTGAAGTCTATCTTATTGGATGGTCGCTATGAAGTAAGAGCTGTAAATTTTTCTGCCTACGGGGCCAGCCTGGTTTACCTGGATCAAAATGGGGAACTGCTTACTCCCTTGTATAATTACCTTAAACCTTTTCCGGATGGGATGCAGGAAAAGATCGGAAGAGC
>JAGKTB010000347.1:0-7515 GCA_018993145.1 Flavihumibacter sp. | reverse complement strand
GCTGCTGACTTTCATGGCAAATGGTTTTGTTAACCAGTTCCGTAAAATAGGAAATATAAAAAGCAATGACAGAAACCTGCCATTGCTTTGCGCATATTGATGTAATATTTACTTCCAGCCACCCCCAAGGGCATGATAAAGGTTTATAGAAGCCTGCCATTGTTTTAATTTGGTTTCTACCAGTTCAAACCGGGCTTCCAGTGCTTCCCGCTGGGTAAACAACACTTCGGTATAATCTGCTCTTGCTGCATTGAATAAACGATTCGAAATGTCCACCGATAGTATGAGGTCTTCCACCTGTTGTTTCTTTTGCAGGTAACTGTTTTCCAGGTTGCTGATATTGGATACCTGGTTTTTGGTTTCCAGAAACGCGGTTAACAGTTTCTGTTCATACTCATATACCAACTGCATTTGTTTGGCATTGGCATTCAGGTAAGAAGCTTTCAACGCATTCCGGTTGATCAGCGGAGCTGCCAGGTCTCCCATTAAGGAAAACAGCATGGATTCCGGCGCTTTGAAGAGGTAACCCGGATTAAAGGCTCCAAATCCAATAGCAGACTGTATGCCAAGTGATGGATAAAACTGTGCCCTTGCCACACTCACATCCAGTTTGGCAGCAGACAATTCCAATTCGGATTGCCGGATATCCGGACGGTTAAACAGCAATTGAGTAGGGAGTCCTGTTTGCATGGCTGGTACCATGCTTTGTTCAAAATCACCCCGGTTTCTTGGAATGGGTTGTGGAAACCGACCCAATAAAAAATTAATTCGGTTCTCCGTTTCCGTTATCTGCTGCCGTATGATGAATTCCATACTGCGGGTACTGGCCAGTTGTGCATCAAATCTGCGTACAGCCAGTTCCGTTACCTTGGTCGCTTCTTTCTGCACTTTTACCAGTTCATACGCATTCTGCTGAATAGCAATATTCTGTTGCAGGATTTCCAGTTGTTTGTCTAATGCCAGCAATTCATAATAAGAGCTGGCAATTTCAGCAACCAGGTTGGTGACCATGAAATTTTTACCTTCCATACTTGCCAGGTACCGAAGACTTGCCGCTTTTGTGGCATTGCGCAATTTGTGCCAGATATCCAGTTCCCAACTGGCATAGGCACCAATACCAAATTCGCCAAGGGGTTCCGGCATTTCTTTACCGGGTTTTATTTCCGTTGTTGCCTCCAGTGCTCCTATATTGGTATACCTCGGAACTTTAGTTGCTCCCGCACCGGCTTTTACTCCAACAAAGGGGAGGTATTCACCTTTCCTTGCACGAATTTCATTCTTGCTGATTTCTATTTCCTGGAGCAGGATATTCAGTTCCTGATTATGCGCCAGTGCTGTGTCTATTAATGCACTCAGATCAGGATCAGTAAAGATGGTTTTCCAGTTAATGGTGGCACTGTTGGTACTGTCTGTTGCAGCACCGGTATAACTTTCTGGTACAGTTTTGCTGACGGCTCTGTTTACCAGTGCCGGCAGTTTACAACTGCCCAGCAGCAGGGTCGTCAGTACGATCCAGCTGTATTTTTGGATGTTTCTTTTTTGCATGATGTGAAAATTCTTCAGTTAATGGGGTGTCTTCTTCTTTTTTGATGAGTTTGCGTCCGTCTGCCAGGCTTCCGAATACATAGTAGAGTCCGGGTACTACAATTACTCCAAACACGGTTCCTAGCAACATGCCACCTGCTGAGGAGGCTCCGATCGTACGGTTGCCGATCGCACCCGGACCAGTAGCCACCAATAGCGGTAACAAGCCCGCAATAAATGCGAAGGAGGTCATAAGGATCGGTCGGAAACGCACTTTCGCTCCTTCAATCGCCGCTTCCAATACGGTGAATCCTTCCTGTCGTTTCTGGATAGCAAATTCTACAATCAATACGGCGTTTTTACCCAGTAATCCGACCAGCATTACCAGCCCTACCTGAGCATAGATATCATTCGCGAGTCCCATCATTTTCAAGAACAGGAAAGCTCCGAATACACCTGCCGGTAGTGAAAGAATAACCGCCAGTGGGATGATAAAACTTTCATATTGGGCAGCCAGTACCAGGTAAACAAATCCTAGTACAATCAGAAAGATATAAAGTGATTCATTGCCTCGCTGTACCTCATCTTTGGAAAGTCCCAGCCAGTCGATATCATAGCCTTTTGGTAAGGTTTCTTTGGCAACCTCTTTGATCACATCAATAGCCTGTCCGCTACTGTAACCGGGTGCCGGAGAACCATTAATTGCGGAGGAAGTGTACATGTTATAACGGGTAATCTCATTCATGCCTTGAGATTTTTTGATCTTCATAAAGGCCGAATACGGCACCATTTCATCCCGGTTGTTTTTTACATAGAGTTGCATCAGATCGCTGGGCATTTCCCGGTATTTCGCATCTGCCTGCACATATACTTTGAAGAAAGTACCAAAACGGATAAAACCCTGTTCATACGTACTTCCTATAAGTATAGATAGATTATCCATTGCTTTACCAATGGAAACGCCTTTCTGCATGGCAGCCTGGTTGTCAATCTCCAACTCATACTGCGGATAGTTCGCAGCGAAAAAGGTAAAGAGTCCGGTTAACTCTTTTCTTTTTTCCAGGGCCTCCATAAAAGCAGTATTCACCTCACCGAATGCTTTATAGTCACCCGTGTTGGTTTTGTCCAGCAAACGAAGAGAGAAGCCACCTGTTGCACCATAACCCGGAACCGCTGGTGGTTCAAAGAATTCGATGGTGGCGCCTGGTATTGTTTTGGCTTCTGATTCCAGCTCTTCAATGATCTCGTGAACCGATTGCTTTCTTTCAGACCAGTTTTTTAGGTTAATCAGACAGGTTCCTGCATTGGAGCCGCGGCCCTCTGTCATGATTTCGTACCCGGCCAGTGCAGACACGGATTGCACGCCTTCATTTTTTTCACAGATCTCCTGCAATTTGCGGGCGATATCATTGGTTCGTTCAAGGGTAGAACCGGGCGGCGTTTGAATAATCGCATAAATCATTCCCTGGTCTTCTCCTGGTATAAATCCGGAAGGAAGCGCTGCTGTTGTAAACAGGATGCTGGCACAAAAGGCAATCAGCATACCAAAGGTTAACACCCTGCGATGGGTGATCACCCGCAGGAACTTTGTGTAAGAACCTAACAGCCCATTGAACTTCCGGTTAAACCAGTCGATAAACAGGTTGATGGGTGTTTTCTTTCTTGGTTTTCCGTGGTTGTTTTTCAGGATCATTGCACAGAGTACCGGTGTAAGGGTAAGTGCCACAATACCCGAGATCACAATGGAACTGGCCATGGTAATGGAAAACTGCCGATAGAATACTCCCACCGGTCCACTCATAAATGCAACCGGTACAAATACCGCTGTCATTAAGAGGGTAATGGCAATGATCGCACCACTGATTTCATTCAATACCTGTTTGGTAGCTTTATAAGGGTTTAAATCTTCTTCTTCCATTTTGGCATGCACTGCTTCCACTACTACGATCGCATTGTCCACCACAATACCAATAGCAAGTACCAGGGCGAAGAGTGTAATCAGGTTGATCGTAATGCCAAAAAACTTCATCGCCATAAAGGCACCAACCAGGGAAACCGGTACAGCCAGTGTGGGAATAAGGGTCGATCGCCAATCGCCCAGGAAAACAAATACTACAAGCGCTACCAGTATAAATGCTTCCGTAAGCGTATGAATTACTTTTTCAATCGACGCATCCAGGAAGGTGGATACATCATAACTGATCTGGTATTCCATTTCCGGAGGGAAAGATGTCTTCTTAATCTCCTCCAGTTTTTCCTTTACTTCCTTAATTACCTCAGTTGCGTTACTGCCATAGGTTTGTTTCAATACAATGGCGGCAGAAGGGTGATTGTCGAGATTGGAATAGATATCGTAAAATTCACTTCCGAGTTCTACCTCGGCTACATCTTTCAGGTGCAGGATCTCTCCATCGGGAGTAGCACGTACAATGATATCTTCGTATTGCTCTGGTTTATTGTAACGGCCGGGGTAGGTTAATACATATTCCAGCGACTGAGATCGTTTACCGGTGCTCTGGCCCAGTCGACCCGGAGATCCGATGATACTTTGCTCCGCCATCGCTTCCATCACTTCTTCCGTGGATACATTATAGGCTCGCATACGATCCGGTTTCAGCCAGATTCGCATGGCGTATTGCCGGCTACCCAGGATTTTCGCACTACCTACTCCTTTCAGTCGGCTTAATTCCGGAATGATATTGACATTGGCAAAATTGTAGGCGAATTTTTCGTCCACATTTTTGTTGGTGCTGAAGACGTTTACATACATCAGCATATTGGGAGAAGTATAACTAACTACCAATCCCTCCCGTTGTACCAGTGGCGGCAGGCGGTTGGTTACCTGTTCGATTCTTGTCTTAACATTCACCATTGCCTGACTGGGGTCTGTTTCCAGGTCAAACACTACCTGGATCGTGGCTTCACCAGCACTGGTAGCATCGGATGTCATGTACTTCATACCGGGTGTTCCATTGATGGCTTTTTCCATCGGGATGAGAACGGATTCCACCAATACATTGGCACTGGCTCCGGGATAGGCTACGTTTACCACCACCATCGGTGGTGCTACAGAAGGGAATTGTGAAACCGGAAGAGTTTCGATCGACAGGATACCCATGAAAATAATCACCACGGAGATTACAATCGCGAGTACCGGTCGCTGCATAAACATTTTAAACATGTTCTTCAGTTTTGAGGTTCGGGATTATTGCACGGGCAGTTTGAGGGAATTCAGTACGGCTTTCGGGTCTTCTGTCTGGAATTGAATTTTATCGCCCTCCTGCACTTTACGGATACCCTCCAGCAGGATATTTTCTCCTGGTTTCAAACCGCCGTTCACGACAAATAAATCTTCCAATTCTGCGCCTACTTTGATTTCACGTGTATGAACGGTATTGTCCTTATCTACTATGTAAACAAAGATTTTATCCATCACTTCAAAACTTGCTTTTTGTGGTACCAGGATGGCCTGCTTTAATGCTTCTTTCACCAGTATATTTCCTGTTTCTCCATTTCTTAAAAGTCCTTTTGGGTTAGGGAAAGTGGCTCTGAAAGAAATGTTCCCGGTTTCATTATCAAAATCCGCCTCAATGGTTTCTACCTTTCCTTTTTGCGGAAAAATTTGCTGGTTGGCCATGCGTAATTCAACAGGTTGATTTTTGATATCACTGTTATTAAAGAGATTCAGATATTCTGCTTCCGGTACATTGAAATACACCCACATGTGGCTATTGTCAGATAGATGCGTGAGCAGATCACCTTCATCCAGCAGACTGCCTTTCCTAACAAGAAAGCGATCGATCATGCCATTGAAGGGGGCATATATACTGGTAAACTGTAGGTGAACATTTTTAATATTGAGCTCTGCCTTCGCTTTGTTCAGTCTTGCTTTAGCCATTGCCAGCTCATTGGGAGAAACGATATTCGATTCAGCCAGTTTTTGTGTGTTCTGGTATTCGATTTCAGCAAATTCAACTTCTGCTTTGGCTTTCTGTGCTTCGGCATCATATAACTGAGGCATGATCTTGAAGAGCAGCTGTCCTTTTTTTACAGATTGGCCCTCGTCGATATAAATATCCTGGAGATAACCTCTTTCCTGGGCACGAACTTCAATATGTTGAATCGAACGGATCTGGGCTACATATTCTCTTTCCAGGACGGTATCTATAATAAGTGGTTGGGTAACGATAAAATGGGTAGTGGCTTCTTTTTCTTCCGCTTTATGGCCACATCCGGTACTGGCCAGTAGTACATACAGACCAGTAAGCACGAAAATTTGCTTCATGTAAATGTGAGATTTAAACAATAAAATAAAAGGCAGTAATAAATGAGAAAACTTGGAGGAGAGCCGTATTAAATGCGGAAGATTTGCAGGGCACTCAATCGTTCACTGGTGGAAAGCTGAGTGATTGGCAGGCTGCCGGTAAATGGTACAGGTTCCAGTTCAAATCCGGGATCGGGCTGTCCAAATAAAATGCTGATGCAGATGGATAAATGCCGGTTGCCTAATTCGAGTATCCAATACTGCTGTTTGTCTTCGGATTCTTCAATAAAGAGCAACTCTTCCGGTCTTTCGGGAAGCGGTGCATTGATCCATTGATAATCGGAATGGGAGAGGCCTGCATCCTGGGTAGAAACTTGTTCCTGGTGAAACCTGCCCTGAGTAGAATGTTGTGTTTCAGCTTCTGCATGAAAGCCAAGAACTGTTAGTAGTGCTAACAGCAGGCAGGAAACCCTTATTTTTTTCAACCAGCTCATTCGGCGCCGGAAAATTACTCAAAATAAATTCAACACAAACGTTTGCCTGTTGCGAATTCGCTAAAACAAACATAAATTATACAGATTTACCATCTTTTCTGAAGTATATGCCAAAACGATTGCTATCCCTGGATGTTATGCGCGGATTGATCATGATCCTGCTTGCTGCCGAAAGTACTTCACTTTATAGCCGGCTGGATAAAGCCGTAGCAGGAACCTGGTTGCAGCGGGTTACAGAGCAGTTCTTTCACCACGACTGGCATGGGCTTCGGTTCTGGGATCTGATTCAGCCCGGCTTTATGACGATGGCCGGTTCAGCCATGTTTCTTTCATTTTATTTCAAACAACAAAAGGGAATTACCTGGAAGGACAATCTTCCTCATATTCTGTCCCGGTGCCTGAAGCTTTTTCTTTTTGGAACGGCCCTGCATTGTGTATATAGTGGCAAACTGGTATGGGAACTCTGGAATGTATTGACACAGCTTGCGTTCACCACCCTTATCGCGTATCTGATTATCCGAAAATCTTACTTGTTTCAGTTAATAGTGAGCTTCGGCCTGATCCTGCTTTCGGAGGTTCTTTACCGGACTGTGCTGGTGGGTGAATTCAATCAGCCATTCGTGATGGGAAAGAACTTCGGATCTTATACCGATATGCTCGTGATGGGTAAGATCAATTCCGGGGGATGGGTATTTGTCAATTTTATTCCAACCAGTGCACATACGATCTGGGGTGTACTGGCCGGGAAACTGTTTGTGGATCAGCGGTTTCAGGCAAGACAGAAACTCCGGTACCTCGTAGGTAGCGGCACTGTGCTGCTATTGGTAGGATATGCAGCAGACCTGGGCGGACTATCACCCATCATTAAACGCATCTGCACCGGCTCCTTTGTATTGGTATCGGGTGGCTGGATTCTGCTTTTCATGGCCTTTTTATACTGGCTGACCGATATCCGGCAGGCGAACAGATATGCCTGGATTTTTTCCGTAGTGGGTATGAATGCCATTTTTATCTACCTGTTTTTTGAAACCGTCGGCCACCAGTGGCTTAACGGAGTGGTGGCCATCTTTGTGCAGCAGCCCATTCTTGCTTCGCTAGCCACTCTTTTTATACTCTGGTATCTCTGTTTTTTCCTATACAAAAAGAAAATCTTCTTCAAGCTTTAATGGGGTTGTTTGAATAAGTACTATGGTACTATTTTATACAAAAGATTGCCCGAAATGGAACATATTC
>JAGKTB010000346.1:0-3302 GCA_018993145.1 Flavihumibacter sp. | reverse complement strand
ACGTGAGATGTGAGACGTCAGATGTGAGACGAATGGAAGACTCAACAGCGTCAAAAAGAAACTGCGACTTTTCATCCTTTACTGCTTTGAACATCGCAACGGCCGATGTATCCTTCACATCTTTATAGGTGCCGGGTTGGTTCAGTTCATGCGAACTCAGTCCGGTTCCTGCTGCCGGAGAATAGGGCTGGATGCTGACACTTTTGTAAAGCAATCCCTTTTCATGCAGGCGCTTTAACAACCACCAGAGCGTTTCGATGTATTCATTTTCAAAGGTTACATAGGGATTTTTCAGATCCACCCAGTAACCCATTTTATTGGTCAGCTCATCCCATTTATCCTTAAACCGCAATACCGCTTCCCGGCATTTCTGATTGTATTCTTCAATGCTGATGCTCTTGCCAATATCTTCTTTGGTTATACCCAATTCCTTCTCTACTCCCAGTTCAATCGGCAATCCATGGGTATCCCAGCCGCCTTTTCTTTTCACCTGGAATCCCTGCATGGTTTTATAGCGACAAACCAGGTCCTTCAGTGTCCGCGAGATCACGTGGTGAATTCCTGGCATACCGTTCGCGCTGGGCGGACCTTCATAAAACACGAAAGAAGGAGCCCCTTCCCGCACTTCAATACTTTTTTCAAATGCCTGGTGCTTTGCCCATTTCTCGAGAATGGTTGTCTCGATGGATGGTAAATTCAACTGTTGAAACTCACGATACTTAGCTGCCATAAATAACTAGCTGATTCTTAAGTGCTTATAAAAACTAAAAGATCGAAATAGACGCGAAGTTACTGAAATTTGACCGCAACCCGATGGCAGCTTAAACCTCTAGCCCAGGTATTTGTAATTTTAGGTGAAGCCATCCACTTGACCAAAAACTGCTTTGCCTGTTTCCTGGGATTCCTTTTCGGGTTTCTGCTTTCCGGATCTACCCTCCGGGCAGCAACCTTTTTGGTAACCAGCACCGCGAATGATGGTCCGGGTAGTCTGAGAAACGCCATCCTTTCAGCCACTGCCAATGGCACTACAGAAAAAGATACGATCCTCTTTATGCTTACTGGTTCTGGTTCTGCCCTGCCAACCATTCAATTGAGTTCCGAGTTACCGCCTCTTCCTTCCAATCTTTTGATTGATGGAAGCAGGGCCGCGGGGCCGCGTGTGCCCCGGATCAATGCAGGCATTATTCTGAATTTCACAGGTCCGCTTAGCTTTCAACGCTTTCATTTTTTCCGCATACTCGAGGCTACTGATATTGCTATAAAAGGTATCGCTTTTCAAAACCTTCTGGGACCCTTTCAATTTGAACTGGCAGTAGCAGGTATTCAGCTCAGCAATGCAAGCCGGATCGAAATTGGGGAAGAAGAAAAAGGCAACCTTTTTTCGGGTGCGATGGTCGCCCTTGTGAATGAAACCCGAAATGGTGTAGAAGCCGGTTTTGTAAGAGATGTTCGGGTTGTTGGAAATATAGTTGGATTGAATACAGCGCTTACTAAAGCTGATTACAATGGTATCTACCTCGCCAACGCAAAACGCCTGAGGATGGAGAAAAATCTTTTTGTCAATACGGTATTACAGGTTACGGAAGCAACCAATACTGATGGCGATTTTGTAAATTTCATCGATAACCAGTCAAATAACATAGATGGACAACCGATTCCCGATGGTACTTTTTTATTACGACTGGAAGGTAGTACCGGCAGCAATGGGAAAACATTGATTGAAAACAATTTTCTCTACTCGGTTGACAGGGCGATCGAATTAAAATTCATAGAGCATCCTATTTTTATGCGGGCCAACTTATTTGCTTCCAGCAGTTCACAAGCCTGTGCAGAATTGCGGTTTGCCATCACCGTTACAGATTGTAAGGATGTCACTATTGGAACATCTGATGGAGAGGGTACCAACCGCATTCGTGGTTCCATCTGGCAATATGGTACAGGAAAAATGATCGTATGGCAGAACCAGCTATTAGGAGAGATCCATCCTTCGGCAACAGCAATCCAGGGTAGCAATACCATCACTTATTATTTTGAAAATATCCTGAAGGGGAAAACAGACCCGGGAGCAGTAGTGCAGCTATATGGCACCAATTGCTCAGATCCCTGCCCGCTTAAAACCTATATCAATGCTGCTACTGCAGATGCTGAAGGAAACTGGACCATCTCACATAATTTCCTGGCGGGCGCTTACTTTCTGACTGTTACTAAAAATGGTCAGACCGGATCACTGCAACCGATGGCCAATCAATCCAATCTTATCCGGCTGAATGATATCAGAATCACTGCTGATACCTGTGAAGCCAGCACAGGTTCCCTTGAACTCAGCCTGCCCAACCTGGATCCAGGCACCACCCAAATGAAATGGACTTCCTCAACCGGCGAATCCCTGGGTACAGAAAAAAAGATTACCGGGTTACCAGCTGGCGATTATTTCCTGGTCAGCAGGCAAAGCGCCGGAGCCTGCGAAACCACATTGGGACCGATACAGGTACCTGCAGTAAGCATTGAATTTGAGCCTGCACAATCAAGAGAGATATGGACCGACGCAAACCTAGCTGTTGAAATCGTTATAGAAGCAGAACCGGGATTGGAATATTTTCTGTTTGATCAGGCTTCAGGATCCACATCCGCTATTGATAGTTCCTCAACCGGTGTCTTTATCATAAACGCCGGTAGTTCTGACAAAACCTATTATATCAGAATTAAGAAGGGTAATTGCTGGAGTGAAACCTCGACCATCCGGGTTCGGATTCGTAAAGCAGCCGGACTGTTTTTCCCAACTGCTTTTAGTCCCGATGGCGATGGCCGCAACGATACCTGGAAACCCATCACAGATGGTTCCTTTGAAATTTATAATCTCCGGATATACAATCGCCTGGGGCAATTGGTATTTGAATCCGGCATTCCGGACCAGGCCTGGGATGGCAAACTAAAAGGACAAATTCAATCTTCCGGAATCTATATCTGGGTGCTGGAAGCAAGAGACCGAACCAGCGTACAAATACGAAAAAAGGGACAACTCCTCCTCGTCCGATAACCCGCAAACGCCTGTAAAATTTACTAGCGACAGAGCCCCAGGTTCATAGTGGTAGAATTACGAATTAAGGAAAGTAAAGTCCCCAACGGGCAAGTGTAAACGAGAATTTCAGCTCTTTTTTCTGTTAAAAATCTCATTTACAGCCGGTAAGCACCCCGGATTTTTCCACATTTTCCAGCTTTGGCACAATTTCTGGTCACTATTTAAGCGAAAATCAAAACAAACAGATGTCAAGTACATCTTAAAAATATACCAGCTTGAACTG
>JAGKTB010000345.1:0-6236 GCA_018993145.1 Flavihumibacter sp. | reverse complement strand
CGTCTTTGGTAATTACTGATTTAACCTGCATGGTAAATCGGGCGGATTTGGCTCCTAATGAGGGAAGCGCCTCTGGTTCAGCCATTATCAGGATTTGCTGATTCAACTGATGGCCGATCCAGTTGGGGGAGTGCCGGATATCATGAAGGAGCAGGCTGGTCCAACCCAGGGATACTAAAAAAAATTGCAGGCAACAACCAAATAAACGGTTGAATGCCTGCAACTGATTTTGCATGAGTTGGTGAAATAGAAAACAGCTCAAGAGCAAAACGATGGATGCCGCTGAACTTAACTCTATACAGCGGGGCAGCAAATTGTCTCCCAACCCGATACCACCAATAAAGGGTAAAACCAGGCGGATAAAGGGGGCTGCCATCCAGGGAGCTGCATCTTTTTGCATAGCTGTTGATCTCCCTGAAAACTAGTGCCCGTCTGGTTTCCCTGCAAGGGTTTTTTAACCCTGATTGCTTGTCTGTTTAGTTCATGTTGAATGACAGTTCCCTCAAACTTACTTCACGTCTTACTTTGGGAAGTTTGGCAAGAGGATCTTTTTCCTCATCCCGGAAACCGAGCGCCAGGAGGAGTACGGCACTGGTGCCATTTTCATCCAGCCCCAGGATTTCATTTACTTTTTCGGGATTAAAACCTTCCATCGGTGTACTGTCAATTTTTTCTAGAGCGGCTGCCGCTGTGGCATATCCTAGCGCGATATAGGCCTGACGGGCGTTCCACTGAAATAGGTCCGCAGCTGATTTACCTTCCGTATTGGCGAGGATCATGTTTTTAAATCCGTCAAGTGATTCGACGGGAACCTGCCGAATCCGGGCCATTTGATCAATATAGGCGTCCACCTGGTCATTAGTAATGTTCTTCCAGACTGTGAAAACCAGCAGGGCGCCGCTTTCTGTAATAGCAGGCTGGTTGTAGGCTGCGGGTGCGAGCTTTTCTCTTAGCTCAGGATCCTCAATTACCAGCACTTCAAAAGGTTGAAGTCCGAGTGAACTGGGTGCCAATTTTATAGCTTCCAGTATGTTTTGAAGCTTTGTTTCCGGTACGGGTTCTCCATTGTATCGCTTGGTGGCATAACGCCAGTTCAGCTGTTCGAGGTAATGCATAATGTGTGTTTGGTGTTATTAATTGCACATACAATGTTCAAACATCGTTCCGGTTTTAAACTTACTGCCAAGATTGCAGTTTCCCTTCACCGGTCGGGTGGCACCCGACCGGGGGATGAAGGAATGAAAAATCCCCTGGGCCGGGTTGACGCAGGGGATTGTACAAATTGAGTAAAGGATCTTATTTGCTGAGGTACATCGAGCGGTCTTTGTACAACTGCCGGAAATAAGGATCGCGGAGGTCTTTTACAAAGCGGATGGCTTCACCAGTACTTTTCATTTCCGGACCGAGTTCTTTATTCACGCCAGGAAACTTGTTGAAACTGAACACGGGCTCCTTGATTGCAAATCCTTTCAGTTTTTTCTCGAATTTGAAATCAGTGAGTTTGTTCACACCTATCATCACTTTCGTAGCAATATTCAGGTAAGGAATCTGATATGCTTTCGCGATGAATGGGGTAGTACGGGAAGCACGTGGGTTCGCTTCAATCACGTAAACTTTTCCATCCTTAATGGCGAACTGAATATTGATCAGTCCCTTGATATTTAAAGCTCTTGCAATTTTCTCCGAATAATATTCCATGGTGGTCACCTCCAGCGGGGTCAGGTTGAAAGCTGGCAGCACTGCATTGGAGTCTCCCGAATGGATGCCTGCCGGTTCAATATGTTCCATTACACCCATTACATGGAAATTCTCACCATCAAAGATGGCATCCACTTCCGCTTCCTGGCAGCGATCCAGGAAATGGTCAATCAGTATCTTGTTACCGGGGATATGTTTCAGCAGACTAACTACTGCCTTTTCCACTTCTTCGTCGTTGATTACGATCCGCATTCTTTGTCCGCCCAATACATAAGAGGGGCGCACCAGCACAGGATAGCCAACGCGATTGGCCACTTCCACTGCTTCATCCACATCGTATGCTGTACCATAATCAGGATAAGGAATACCCAGTTCTTTCAGCATATCGCTGAAGCGGCCGCGGTCTTCAGCGATATCCATATTATCAAAAGAGGTCCCAATGATGCGGATTCCTTTTTCATTCAACCTTTGTGCAAGTTTGAGTGCCGTTTGTCCGCCTAATTGAACGATTACGCCTTCGGGCTGCTCATGTTCGATGATTTCCCAGAGATGTTCCCAGAAAACAGGTTCGAAATACAATTTGTCTGCGATATCGAAATCAGTTGAAACGGTTTCCGGGTTACAATTTACCATGATGGCCTCGTAACCGGATTCCTTTATAGCCAGTAACCCGTGTACACAGCAGTAATCAAATTCGATACCCTGTCCAATTCTATTGGGACCAGAACCGAGTACCACAATCTTTTTCTTATCGGTAACCTTGCTTTCGTTTTCGCCACCTTCTTCAAAAGTGGAATAGAAATAAGGTGTTTTTGCTTCAAACTCCGCGGAACAGGTATCTACCATTTTATAGACCCTTCGGATACCGGCTTCTTTACGTTTAGTATAGAGATCATCTTCATGACCATCCTGCATGATGCGGCAGATTTGTTCGTCGCTGAATCCATGGAGTTTTGCTTCGCGAAGCAGCTCAATGGGAAGAGTGGCCAGTTTGTATTTGGCGATTTCTTTTTCCAGGTTAACGATCTTCTGGATCTCATAGAGGAACCAGCGATCAATACCATTCGTAGCTTTTGAGATGGTGTTGATACTAACACCGAGCATCAGGGCATCTTTGATACGGAAAATGCGATCCCATTTCGGTGTTTTAATATATTCAATTAACTCTTCCGCATGCATCTGACTCTTGCCATAGTAGCCGAGTCCGACTGCATTATTTTCCAGGCTCTGGCAGGCTTTCTGTACGGCTTCCGTAAAGCTCCGGCCGATACCCATCACTTCACCCACACTCTTCATCTGCAATCCAAGTGTATCATTGGCCCCTTTGAATTTGTCGAAATTCCAGCGTGGAATTTTCACGATTACATAATCCAATGCGGGCTCGAAGTATGCGGAAGTACTTTTCGTGATTTGGTTTTCCAATTCATCCAGTGTATATCCGATGGCCAGTTTGGCAGCAATTTTTGCAATTGGGTATCCGGTTGCTTTTGAAGCAAGTGCGGAGGAACGACTTACGCGGGGATTGATCTCAATAGCGATAATTTCTTCCGTGGCGGGGTTCAATGCGAACTGAACGTTACAACCTCCGGCAAAATTACCCAGGTCGCGCATCATATTGATGGCGGTATTGCGCATCAACTGGAATGCTGTATCGGAGAGTGTCATCGCAGGAGCCACCGTGATGGAATCCCCGGTATGCACACCCATGGGATCAAAGTTCTCCACAGTACAGATGATCACCACATTGTCATTGGCATCCCTGAGCAGTTCAAGCTCAAATTCTTTCCAACCGAGCACGGCCTGTTCAACCAATACTTCGTGAATGGGGGAGGCTTGCAATCCGCGATTCAGGGCTTCATCCAGGTCTTCTTTGTCATGCACGAATCCACCGCCGGTTCCACCCAGGGTGAAGGAGGGACGAATTACCAGGGGGAAACCGATCTGCTGGGCAAACTCCTTTCCTTCCAGGAAACTGTTGGCTGTTTTTGCAGTTGCTACCGGCACTCCGAGTTGAATCATCCACTGGCGGAATTTTTCGCGGTCTTCGGCTTTATCGATTGCTTTGATGTCTACACCGATCAACCTCACGCCATATTTTTCCCAAATTCCCAGGTCCTCTGCTTCCTTGGCCAGGTTGAGCGCCGTTTGTCCGCCCATGGTAGGCAATACTGCATCAATCTGGTTTTCTTCCAGGATCTGTTCAATACTTTCTACTGTCAGAGGGAGAAGATACACACGGTCGGCCATCATGGGATCGGTCATGATCGTAGCTGGATTGCTGTTGATCAGGATTACCTTAATCCCTTCTTCGCGTAAACTACGTGCAGCCTGGGTTCCGGAATAATCGAATTCGCAGGCTTGTCCGATGATAATGGGTCCTGAACCGATGATCAGAACAGATTTGATGGAATTGTCTTTTGGCATGGTTGCGGAAAAATAAATTGCGCAAAAGTACGGTCCGGGAAGCAATATTCCCTGATTAATTTTCACCCGACCGGTGCCACCCGACCGGTGGCACTGGTCGGGTGGAAAGGGAAGCATAAAAAAAGGCCCTCACCGGGGTGAAGGCCTGCTTTATGCGGAAGAGGTGCATTAACTATTGTGATATGCCGCCATTTCGATGTCATCCAGCAAAACCTTCCCTTTACGTACTTCCGCTTTACGGATCGCACGGGATTGCTTTTCTTCCTGTTTGCTCAGGATTCTGAACATCCATTTCTGGCGGGCCTCCTGACCTTTAAAAGCCCCGATCAGGGATCCCACTACCATTACCACCATCACTACTGCTTTTTGTTGGAATCTTTTCATACCATTCTATTTAACCTTTATAAAATTGCTGCCAGCCAAGCCTCATTGTTTAGACACTTGTATAACAACAAACGCTGTTCCATGTTTGCAAAAGCCATACCTAAACCGATCATTTATTTTAATTTAACAAGTTGTTTAAACAACTAATAATTTTCGTTCCTCCTTCCTCCTTCTTCCATTCCTCCTTTTCTCCATCTTCCATTCCCCCCTTCCCTGCTTATCTTTGCCGCTTCAACAAAAAAAAGCCGATGATTCGACTTACCCTGATGGCCCTTTTTCTTAGCAGTTTGGTCCGGGCCCAGTTTCCGCCCAGTCCGGATTATCCAAAAGGTTATTTCAGTAATCCACTTTCCATCCCGATCAGCCTGAGTGGGAATTTCGGTGAGCTCCGCCCCAATCATTATCACATGGGGCTTGACCTTAAAACGGAGCGCCGTGAAAACCTGAAAGTGTTTGCTTCGGCGGAGGGCTATATCAGTCGGATCAAAGTAGAACCTGGCGGATTCGGAAGAGCCATCTATGTGAATCATCCAAATGGACTTACAACAGTTTATTGTCACCTGAATGATTTTTTCCCGGAGCTTGAAAAATGGGTGAAAGACCTCCAATACAAAAAGGAATCCTGGTATCTGAACGATGAGGTTCCTGCTGAAAGGTTTCCTGTTAAAAAAGGTCAGTTTCTGGCATACAGCGGTAATACCGGGGGGTCACAGGCACCACACCTTCATTTTGAAATCAGACGAACTTCTGATGAGGTCAATCTGAATCCGATGCTGTTTGGTTTTCCTTTGGCAGACCAGACCAAACCCACCATTCTTCGGGTAGCCATTTACGATAGAACCAAGTCCGTATATGAACAATCGCCCAGGCTTGTGCCTGTTGTTAACAAAGGCAATGGTGAATACAGTACGGCCTTACAAACAGTGAGCACACCCAAAGTAAGCCTGGCGCTTACAACCTATGATACACATTCCGGTTCTTCCAACCTTAATGGTGTTTTTGAAGCGGTATTGTTTGATGAACAGCAACCGGTAGTCGGTTTCCGGATGGATCAGATCAGCTATGATGCCACCCGTTACCTGAATGCACATATCGATTATAAAACAAAACAGGGCGGAGGCTCTTACCTGCAGCACCTGAGTGAATTACCGGGTTATATCAATTCGATTTATACTAGGTTCAATGGCGACGGAGTAGTGGATTTATCAGATGGGCTGGTGCATGAATTGTCAATCGTGGTAAAAGATGCCTATGGAAATGCAAGCAAGGTTAAAGTGCCAGTAAAATTCAATGGAGTACAAGCACCCAGACTGGCACTACCGGGTAAACGCTTTTACCCGATGATGGTGGATATCTTCGAATCAGAGGAATGCGAGTTTATCATTGGGGAAAGAACCCTCTATGATTCTGTCAGCCTGTTGCACAGAAAACAACCGGCAATGGGAGCAGGTGTGGTTTCTTCCGTTCATACGATTGGAACTCCTTCCATCCCCCTGCAGGATGCTATGATGGTGCGGATCCGGTTGACCGAATCTCTTACGGATTTTCAAAAATCGAAAGTAATCATGCAACGAATTTCCGGCACCCGCAAGGAGGTTCAGAAAGTTAGCTGGGAAGAAGATTGGGCGCTTGCCGGATTCCGTGAATTTGGATCCTTTCAATTAGTTCTTGATACCACGGCACCTGAAATTATCCCTGTCGGATTCAAAGATGGAGCCAACCTTTCTGCG
>JAGKTB010000344.1:0-3258 GCA_018993145.1 Flavihumibacter sp. | reverse complement strand
TATGTAAATTATGACAGCGTAGCCCCCAAATTTTTGTTAATCGGAATATTTACCGCATTCTTGCAACCGTAATGAACAGGTTCAGCATTCGTGATATTGAAAAGCTTACAGGCATTAAAGCACATACTCTCAGGGTATGGGAGCAGCGGTACCAGTATGATTTCTCGAAGCGAAAAGAGGGTGGGCATCGATATTACGACGGGGAGGATTTAAAGAAAATACTACGACTATCCTTCTTATACAAAAGAGGAAACAAGATTTCATCCTTGCTGGAAATTGATCAGGAGCAATTGGCTTCTTATTGCCTGCAGGATTTAAACGCAGGCATTCATGCTGAGCCTTTCCGCCAACTATTGGAATCCGTTTCCAATTTTGACGAGGAAACGTTTAACCAGGTAGTTCATTTGCAGGTGCTTCACATTGGTCTTCAAAAGACGATGCTGGAAATCCTTTTTCCATTACTGAACCTGATCGGAAATAAATGGCTTTGTGACCGGGTAATTCCTGCCCAGGAGCACTTTTGTAGTGAGCTTGTAATGAAAAAGTTATTGCTTGCAATAGACGGATTAGAACCGGTATATGCTGAAAATAACAGAACCGTTTTATTATTTACACCTATTGGGGAATCTCATGAAATTCCTATTCTTTTTATGCAGTATCTGTTAAAAAAGAATGGTTCAAAATGTGTTTATTTTGGCAAAAATGCCGACATCCAAGTGTTAAAGGATATCTGCGAAGTGCACCATCCTTCTCATTTATATTTTCACCTGATCACACACCTGGATGACCGTCCGCTGGAAAAATACCTTCAGGAACTTCTCAGCCATTTCCCTGACAAAAAAATAGTTGCCGCCGGGCCTGCCCTGGAAAACCAATCGCTTCCTTCTCACCAATCTTTTACCTGGTTAAAAGACTGTGAGGCAATGTTGACATTTGCAGCAGCTGACCAGGTTAATTCCTGGGTACCACATTATTGACAACATCTTCCTTCACGATTGTTTTGCCGGATAGAATAACCAGTCGCTCTACTACATTTCTCAATTCCCGGATATTACCTGTCCAGTTGTAATCGCGAAGCGCTTCCAGTGCATCTGCATCAATTTCTTTTTTGGCGATACCGTATTCCATACAGATATTCTCCAGGAATTTATCTACAAGCAGCGGAATATCATCTCTTCTATCATTAAGAGATGGAACATGAATCAGGATTACACTCAATCGATGATACAGATCAAGCCGGAAGTTTTTTTCTTCCACTTCTTTAAGCAGATCCTTGTTTGTAGCAGCTACCACACGAACGTCTACAGAAATTTCTTTATCACCCCCTACCCTTGTGATTTTTCCTTCCTGTAAAGCCCTCAATACTTTTGCCTGTGCAGATAAACTCATGTCTCCAATTTCATCCAGAAACAAAGTTCCTCCACTGGCCTGTTCAAATTTGCCAATGCGCTGTTTAATGGCGGATGTAAAGGATCCTTTTTCGTGACCAAAAAGTTCACTTTCGATTAGTTCGCCAGGGATTGCAGCACAGTTTACTTCCACTAACGGACCGGAAGAGCGATTGCTTTTCTCATGGAGCCAGCGGGCTACCAACTCTTTTCCTACACCATTTTCCCCGGTGATCAATACCCGGGCATCAGTGGGAGCTACTTTCTCAATCGTGTCTTTGATCCGCTGAATAGCAGGAGAATTCCCGATCATTTCCTGCACCTTACCTACCTTCCTTTTTAATACTTTGGTTTCCGTAACAAGGGAGGTTTTATCCATTGCATTTCGCAATGTAATTAATAGGCGATTCAGGTCTGGTGGCTTGGAAATATAATCAAAGGCACCTTTTTTAACTGCCTCAACAGCGGTTTCAATAGTGCCGTGACCAGAGATCATTATGATGGGTATATCCGGGTTCGCTTCCCTTGCTTTATCCAGAAATTCAATACCATCCAGTTTGGGCATTTTGATATCACAGAGTACAACATCGAAATTCTTTTCCTTAAATTTTTTCAATCCTTCTTCCCCATCCGATGCTTCTTCGACCTTGTATCCCTCATAGGATAAAATTTCTCCCAATGTTTTGCGAATGGCTCTTTCGTCGTCGATAATTAATATTTGGGACATGTTAAAATCAGTTTATGGTATGGTATCGCTTGTGTAATTGAAATGGTATTGCATCTCAACTGTACCAAAAATACCGATTAATGCAATTGCCCCTGATACTGGCAATTATTTTGCCATTTTTTCAACGTGCTGATAAACACAGTTCAATTGAATCCATTGCTGTTCCGGCGGGATTTGCCAGGCCAGTGGCTGCAAGAGGTAGTTATACAGACTTTCTACGGAAACTCGCATTAAAGGAAAACAAGACGGTTTATTACTATACCGGTCAGCCCAAGCCAAACCAGCAGGCTGCTTATGCAGTGCTGGACATACCAGTTCGGAACAATTCCCTGTTACAATGCGCGGATGCAGTTATGCTCATCCGGGCGACCTGGTTGTTTGACCAGAAGAAATATGAACAGATTCATTTCCTGGCAACCGACGGCACCTGGTTGAATTATATTGAATGGTGCAAGGGTGTTCGATATGTACTGAAGGGCAAAAAATTACTAACGGTAAGGCGTAGTGCTCAATCAGTTTCACCTGAATATCGGTCAAATCTTGATCGATTTCTTCAGCAGGTGTTTGCCTATTGTGGTACAGCTTCTCTTTCAAGGCAAATGAAACGAAAGTCACCCAACTCAAGTCCTGAAACGGGTGACGTATTTCTTCAACCCGGTCATCCAGGCCATGTAATGCTGGTTGTTGACATGGCAAAGAATGCAAAAGGAGAAGCCGTATTTATCCTGCTGCAGGGTTTCATGCCGGCTCAGGATATTCATCTGGTTAAATCCGTCCAAACACATTACCCGCAACCCTGGCAGCGCTTTACAAACGGCAGCTTTCAGACGCCTGAATGGAATTTTCCGGCAGGCAGTCTGTACCAGTGGTAAAGTGAAAACGCTTCGTAATTGTACTAAAAAAATTGGGTAGAACTGTGATTGACAGGAGTTGTAAGGGATTGTATTTTTGAAGTATCCAAAATCCAAAAATATCCACCTATGAACAGACTACGTCACCCTTTGAAAAACACCCGCGAGATCAGCGTGTGGCAATTGACAACCAAACTTGTTTTATTGGCAGGCGTTTTAATGGCCTATTCGTATTGCTTCCTGCTAACGGTGGGAAGCATGTTAAAGTGAAACGTCAGATGTGAGAGGTGAG
>JAGKTB010000343.1:0-3209 GCA_018993145.1 Flavihumibacter sp. | reverse complement strand
GAAATAATTAAAATCGAGCCGCAGACTGGTTCCGCCGGCAACGGCAATATCCCTGTACAGATTTTTAAGCTTGAACACACCGGCATCCAAAGCGGGATTGCCCTGGTTGTTCCGGTACCAGATATTTCCGATATCCGCAAAGAAGGCACTTTTAAGGTTGATGCCAAAGAGGGTGCCTAAAGGAAAACGGTATTCAATATTTGATTCCAATTGGAAATCGGCAAATCGAAACGTATTGGTACCCTGGAAAAATTTAGAGGAACCCGGACCCAGTTGCCTTACCTGCCAGGCTCTCATACTGCTGGGGCCACCCGCAAAATAGGATTTGAAGAAAGGCAGATTGGGTTCTGTGATAATATTACCCAAAGTGTCGTATTGTTTCCCATATGGTATACCCATACCTACAAAAAACCGGAAAGCCCAGGAAGTGCTCCCCCTATTAATATAATGCCTGAAATCAATATCAGCTTTGGCAAATCTGAACAGGCGGGCTCTAAGATCTAACTGTTTGAAATTGCCGAATATGCCCCCGCTTTCTTCCAGTTGAATTTTCAGGTTATACACTTTTTTGTTGCGGGCCCATGCATTACGCAGAATAAGGTATTGAGAAATGATCAGACCATCATTGTAAAAGTTTTCGAGATTGGGAATAATAGCTGCCTGTTTGAAAAAACTATCGGTTTTGTACAAACGAACATATTCCACATTCAGCGGACTGTAATACCAGTTCCGGTTCTTCGCATTCGTCCATTCATAGCCGATTGCAGTATTGATAGATTGTACCCGTAAGAAATCACGCAGGTTGGTGATAGAACCACTGGCAGAAAGTAAGGTACGGGAGCTCTGCAGCCTCCGTTCCCTCGGGATTTTGAAGGGAGTTACAAATTTGGGTATGGTGAAACTCTGCGTAATGCTGGTTTGAAAAGTTTGAATGATTCTACCCTGGTTACCCAATTCAATACCAAAACGAAAATTGGTGCTTGCCAATACGGATTGTTTACTCAGGTTACGGTCCTGCAATCCGAAGTTGAGCGCCAGACCGAACAGGTTGGTAGTGGTGATAAGATCTGTTGCGTTTCGGCTGGCTTCCACATCCACTGAAATATTCTGTTTTTTGGCCAGGTACATATTAACGTCGGCATCCACTACGCCGAGACTGTCAACCGGAAATAAGTCGATGCCTACCTGTTGCCAGGCACTCATTTGCTGAAAGACATTATTGGTCCGGTATACATCTTTTTGCCTGTACAGGTTGCCCGGGGTCATGTGGTTGTTCCGGATCAGAAAAGCAGGTTTGGTCATGTTGCGGGAGCGAATCACACTGATATTCCTGCGGCTAACTGTGTCTTTTTTGGCGAACATGGAACTGTCAGCCACAATTGACAGATCCGGATAAAACCGAATGTATCGAAACCTGTATTGCTGAAGATGTTCCGGGTTTTCTGTACCCCGCTGTTTGAATATTATATCAATTTGCGGATTCTCTCTTCGCTTCTGTACTTCTTCCAGTAAGCGGATCTGTTCGAAGGGATCCAGTCCCGGGTCAATCAATGCCGCTACAATAGTGTCAACCTCTGCATATACATCCTGTCTGGTTATTTTAAGATACCCATTATCGCGGAAGACATTTAACATCCGGTCAATTTCAGCCGATATCTTTTCATTGGAATAGGGATCTCCTTTTTTCAGTGTGCTTTCTTTCCTGGAGCTCTGCACCAGGGTTTGCAGCGTGCTGTCCCGAAAATCAAAACCGATGGAGTCGAGTCGTAATACTTTCCCCGGATTAACCCGAAAGGTAGTAGTCACTCTTTTTTGATCTTCGACCTGGGTGAGTGAACTATCCCAGCTGATTTTCCCATACATATATCCGTAGGCACGCAGGAGGTCGTCAATATACCGGACGGATTCAACCGCATAGGCAGTGTCGAATACAGCTGGCCGGTCGAGTTGTTTTTTCAAAAAGCCCTTTTTGCTGTAGCGGACCTGGAGGCTATCGGATAACTGGTTTTCAATTTTACTGATAAGATTTGCCCTTTCGGTGGAAGGAAGTTTTGCATCCAGTTTGATCGTAGTTTTATAGACAAAGGGCTGGGGACTGGGATAATTTTTTATGACCTTGCACCCCGTAACCAGGAACAACAAAGCGTAACCATACACCCGGAGCCAGCTTGTTCGGATGTGGTTGTTCTTGGTAAAAGGCATAGTTGATTGAAAAATAATGCAAATGATGACGAAAAATCAGGCCAAATATATCCAAAGTTTGAGCCATAAAAAATTCAGAGATGAGGAGGGCGTATTTGTAGCAGAAGGAACTAAAACCGTAGCAGAACTGCTTGCACTGCCACATATGCGGCCCAGGCAGGTTTACGGATTGGAAAGCTGGTGGCAACTTCATCCGGAATGGCAATCGGCCAATTGGGCAGTGATGATTACCGAAGCGGAACTGGAAAAAATCTCCTTCCTAAAGACACCCAACCAGGTATTAGCGGTTTTTGAAAAACCGGATCTCACCATAGAGCCCGGTGGCTGGCAGTTATTACTGGATGGGATCCAGGATCCCGGAAACATGGGTACTATCATCCGGATTGCCGACTGGTTTGGTATTCAGCAGATCATTTGCAGTGAGGACGCTGCCGATGCTTTCAATCCCAAAGTAGTGCAGAGTACCATGGCCAGCATTGGAAGGGTTGAAATCATTTACACGGACCTGGTTGCCTATGTGAAAGCGCATGCACATCGTGATTTTATTGCAGCTACGCTGGATGGCACCCCCTTAAAGGAGCTCAAGATCCATCAGCCTGCTGCATTGGTAATCGGAAATGAATCAAAAGGAATTCGCCCTGAACTACGAGAGGTATTACGTCATTTCGTAACCATCCCCCGGAAAGGCGCCGCAGAATCTCTCAATGCTGCTGTAGCAACAGGCATTATACTGGCAGGGATAGTGGAATAAGGGAGGCATGGAAGAGGAGACAAAGGAGACTGGAGACAAGGGAGGCATGGAAGAAAGGAAATGGGAGACGGGAAACAAAGGGGGCGGGAGACGGGAAGCTGGAGAAGGCTTCATCCATTCCTCTATCATTTCACTTCTCACTTCTCACTTCTGACGTCTCACATCTGACGTTTGACGTCTCACATCTGACGTCTCACTTTTCACGTTTGACATTTCACCCTTCTTTCACTTTTCACCTTTCACCTTTCACTTCCAT
>JAGKTB010000342.1:0-4641 GCA_018993145.1 Flavihumibacter sp. | reverse complement strand
TATTGCACGTGGATTTACCACGGTTTTGCAGGACATGAACGCTTACCAGGGCAATCGCCTGAAGGACGAAAAATGGTTGCTCGTGGTAGTTAGTACCCACGGCGAGGGAGATCCTCCGCCCGCAGCAGAAGACCTGCATGCATTTATTAACAACAGAAAGGCGCCCGCATTACCAAATACCAAATTTGCAGTGCTCGCTTTAGGAGATAAAAGTTATGCCAGCTATTGCCAGACGGGCCGCGATTTTGATAATCGCCTTGGTGCCCTGAAAGCAACCCGCCTGCTGGATCGCTTTGAAGCTGATGTGGATTATGAAGAAACAGCCGAAGCCTGGATTGAAGCAGTAATTAATAAGGTACAGGAAAGCTTTGGTACTGCACAACCTGCAGTCAGCGCTATTACACATGTGAATGGTAACGGACAATTAAAAGAAGCAACTGTTACCTATAACCGAAAAAATCCTTTTGCTGCCACCGTGCTGGAGAATATTCAGCTGAATGGCCGCGGCTCCGCGAAACAAACCTATCACCTCGAATTATCACTCGAAGGCAGCGGTTTGCAATACCAGCCGGGAGATACCCTGGGTGTTTGGGTGGAAAATCATTCCAGCCTGGTGGAAGGACTGCTCGCGTTTAAGAAATTCAATCCCGATACCCGCCTGCTAATAAAAGATACGGATATCAGCCTCTTTGAGTTCCTGCAAAAACAGGCAGAACTCACTACGGTGAGTGGCTCCTTCCTGGCAGCCTATTCAGCGTTCGTAGATGATCCGGCACAGGCGCATCAGTTAAATTCCATTCTGGCAGACAAACAGGCGCTTTCATCTTTTGTATATGGAAAGGATATCTGGGATGTTTTACAGGAATTCCCCAGCACACTGAATGAAGAACAGTTTGCTGCTATTTTATTGCCCCTGCAACCCAGGCTCTATTCCATCGCAAGTTCACTGGAAGCACATCCCGAAGAAGTACACCTGACTGTTGGACGGGTAGTTTATACCAATAACAACCGCGAACACAGGGGAGTAGCTTCCAATTTCATTGCAGATGTGTTGCAACCCGGGCAACAGGTTTCCGTTTTCATTGATACCAATGAATCCTTCCGTCTGCCGGAAAACCAGGATACCCCCATTATTATGGTGGGACCCGGAACCGGTATTGCTCCCTTCCGCGCTTTTGTAGAGCAGCGCGCTGAAACCGGTGCTTCCGGAAAAAGCTGGCTCTTCTTTGGGGATCAGCATTTCACTACCGATTTTCTCTATCAGACAGAGTGGCAACGTTTCCTCAAGCAGGGAAGCCTGACGCACATGAATACTGCCTTCTCAAGAGATACCGATAAAAAAATCTATGTACAACACCGGATGCAGCAACATGCGCAGGAACTCTACCAGTGGATGCAGGAAGGCGCTCATTTTTATGTTTGCGGGGATGCCAAACGCATGGCGAAAGATGTGAAACAAACACTCATCCAGATTGTGCAGGAACAAGGCAAACTCGAACCCGAAGCAGCTCAGGACTACGTTAAACAACTGGTGAAAACTGGTCGCTACCAGGAAGACACCTATTGAAGTAAGAAGTAAGAAGTTAGAAGTGGGAATTGAAAATAATTCTAAAATCAAAATTCATAATTCATAATTCCGCATGAATCAGGATAAATCCAAACTCAGTGAAGTTGAACACATAAAGGAAAGAAGCCGCTTTCTGGAGGGTACCATTCAGGACAGCCTGAAAGATGAGGTTACCGGTAACCTGTATGCGCAGGATCAGCAACTCATCAAGTTTCATGGCAGTTATGTTCAAAGTGATCGCGAACTGGACAAAGAAAGAAAGGCCCAGAAACTGGAGCCCCTCTATTCCTTCATGATACGGGTGCGTGTGCCAGGTGGTGTTGCTAGTCCGGCTCAGTGGATTACCATGGATAACCTGGCTTCCAAATACGGGATGCCTACCCTGAAACTCACTACCCGACAGGCTTTCGAGCTGCACGGTATTCTGAAACACAACCTGAAACCAACCATCAAGGAGATCAATGAATCCCTGATGGATTCCATTGCAGCCTGTGGTGATGTAAACCGGAATGTGATGTGTACAGTGAATCCGTACACCTCCAATATTCATGATGATGTTCAACGGGTAGCCCTGGCCGTTAGTGATCACCTTACCCCGAAGACAAAAGCTTATTATAAGATCTGGGTGAACGACGAACAGGTGGCTGGTCCGGTTGAAGATATCACCGAAGAACCCATTTACGGTAAAACCTATCTGCCCCGGAAGTTTAAAATCACTTTTGCCATTCCTCCTTACAACGATACCGATGTGTACGCACATGATATTGGCTTGATTGCTATTGAAGAAAATGGAAAACTGGCCGGATTCAATTTCACAGCTGGTGGTGGTATGGGCATGACCTTCGGTGATGAAAATACCTTTCCCCGCCTGGGTAACCTCCTTGGATACGCACCGGTAGATAAAGCAGTGGATGTATGTGAAAAACTGCTTACCATCCAACGCGATTATGGCAACCGGGAAAACAGAAAACTCTCCCGCTTCAAATACACCATCGAAAGAGAGGGACTGGATTTTGTCAAAACAGAACTGAATAAAAGATTAGGATACGACCTTGAGCCAGCTAAGCCTTACACGTTCACCACCAATGGCGACAGCTATGGCTGGGTGAAAGGCGCCAATGGCAACTGGTTCAATACACTTTATATTGAAGGTGGCCGGGTAAAAGACACTGAGCAGTTTCAATTGCGCAAGGGACTTCGTGCGATTGCTGAAATCCTGGAAGGTGGTGATTTCCGCCTTACCGGTAACCAGAATATTGTAATCGGAAATGTATCCGAAGCGCTGAAACCCAAAGTACAGGAACTCCTCGTACAACACGGATTGGAAGCCCACCAGGATGTAACTCCTCTGCACCAGCATTCTATCGCCTGTGTGGCCTTGAATCTTTGTCCGCTTGCCAATGCTGAAGGAGAACGTTACCTGCCCAGCCTGATCACAAAAATTCACGCGATACTGGAGAAATACGGCATTCCTGAACAACCGATCACGATTCGTATGACTGGTTGCCCGAATGGTTGCGGAAGGCCCTATCTTGGAGAAATTGGATTTGTTGGCAGAGCTCCTGGAAAATACAACCTGTATTTAGGCGCAGCGTTTAATGGTGACCGTATGAATGTATTGCATAAGGAGGCCCTCAGTGAAGAAGAGATCCTGGCTGAACTGGATCCCCTGATTGCTCAATATGCAGCAGAACGTACACCCAATGAGCATTTCGGAGATTTCCTGGTGAGAAAGGAAATCATTCAACATAGTTATTCCAAAGCTGATTTTCACCTGGTATAATATGAAACCCGCAACCTCAAAATCTGGAAAAGTGTATATCACCGGGGCTGGTCCTGGTGATAGCCAACTGCTCACGCTCCGCGCAAAAGCAGTGATTGAGCTGGCTGATACCATTTTGTTTGATAACCTGGTGAACCAGGACATCCTCGATTGGGCAAAACCCGGAGTGGAAAAGATATTTGTCGGCAAGTTGCCTTATTGCTCTGTGATCACACAGGAAACCATCAACCAATGGATGGTAGACAAGGCACTCGAAGGAAAACAGGTGGTTCGCTTAAAGGGTGGAGACCCCATGATCTTCGGCAGGGGAGCAGAAGAAGCAGCTTTTCTGAAGGAAAATGGAATTGAATTTGAAATCGTGCCGGGCGTAACAAGTGCCCTCGCAGCTGGTGCATATAGTGGTATTCCTATGACACACCGGGATGCATCCCAGATGGTACTGTTTGTAACAGGGCATACCAAGAAAGGCAAAAAGACCGGATTGAATTTCGACTGGCCAATGTTGGCAGCCTTTGACGGGACCATTGTTTTTTATATGGGGGTTAAAAATATTGGCGAAATTGCGAGCCACCTGGTAAATGCCGGGAAATCGGTTGAAACACTGGTGGCCGTTGTTGAAAATGGAAGCCTTCCTCAACAAAAAGTGGTAACCGGAACGCTCACTACAATTGGTCAGGAGGTGGAAGCTGCCGGCATCGGAACACCGGCCCTCATAATTGTGGGTGAAGTAGTTAAATACCACCAGGAAATCAACTGGTTTGCCAGCATACAGGAACAGTATCATCAAAGAATTGCCTAAAAAACAATAGCAAATGAGTTTAAAACAGGGATATATCCTGAGTGCTTCGGTACCACAGAAAAAAAGAGTAATTGAATTTTCAATGGATCTTTTCGAATACCTGTTCCCGGTAGTTGAAAACGAAAAGAATTACGAAAACAAACACAAGCGGAAAGCTGACAGTTTGAGAAACAGTCTGCTGGAAATTCTGTATGCTTTCAGTGAAGCATATCAGCTGGATGAAGAAAAAATTGCCACCGCTTTTTTTGAAGAGCTGGAGGCCTGCAAATCCTGCCTGCTGGAAGATGCTACTGTTGTGCTGCGGTTTGCCCCCGCCGCTAAATCTATTGAAGAAGTGGTGATTACTTATCCCGGGTTCCAGGCTATTGCCGCCTACCGGGTTGCCAATATCCTGTATCGCCTGCAGGTTCCCCTGATCCCAAGGATCATTAGTGAACATGCTCATTCTACCACAGGTATTGATATTCACCCAGGCGCCACTATTGGTGTGCC
>JAGKTB010000341.1:0-3013 GCA_018993145.1 Flavihumibacter sp. | reverse complement strand
GAAAAAATCGATCTCATTGTGCAATACTTAGAGCGCAATGGCCACATGAGTGAAAATTATTTTGAGCAGATTTTAGGTGGAGATGATGCTGAGACTGTAGACAATTTTGTTGACCGCAATCCGAATGATATCCTTGTATTTGGTCCGAATGGAAAAACAGTTCGTGCCCGTACAGCCAATCAGAAAAAGATGGTAGTAGGCGCCGACAAGAATGATATCCTGTTTGCGATTGGTCCGGCTGGTACTGGTAAAACCTATACCGCAGTTGCCCTTGCTGTACGTGCGCTGAAAAACAAGATCGTCAAGAAAATCATTCTGACCCGTCCGGCTGTGGAAGCGGGAGAAAGCCTGGGTTTCTTACCCGGTGATCTCAAAGAAAAGATCGACCCTTACTTACGCCCATTATACGATGCCCTGGATGATATGATTCCGGCAGATAAGCTTGGTTACTACATGAGTAACAGAACCATTGAGATTGCGCCCCTCGCCTACATGCGCGGACGTACACTTGACAATGCCTTCATTATTCTGGATGAAGCCCAGAATGCCACCGACCTGCAGCTCAAAATGTTTTTGACGCGGATTGGTGCCAATGCAAAAGCTATTATTACCGGTGATTTGACCCAGGTAGATCTTCCCAAGAATCAGAAAAGCGGACTGGAAAAAGCAGTCCGCATTCTGAAAAACGTGGATGGCATCTCCCATATCGCCCTGGATGAGGAGGATGTGGTACGTCATCGACTGGTTAAAGCCATTATCCGGGCTTATGACAGAGAAAAAGAGCGGGAGCAGCAAGCTCAGTAAACCTTTGGGCGTCAGTTTCACAACTGGCGCCTTTTCTTTATGTTTGCAGCTATGAAAAAAACAATCCTGGCTCAAGTTTTCATGGCCTGTGCCATTTGGATGGCAGCCTGTTCCGATGAAACCAGTTTCACCCCGGCAGAAGATGCGCAGGATGCTGGTCGCGAGTTTATCCGCGCCTCCCTGGATGGCAACATGCGCAAAGCGGAGTTTTATCTGCTGAAAGACTCTTCCAACAACATGCTGTTTGAAAAATGGAAAAAGGATTATTACAATAAACTGTCTACCGAAGAGCGGGTCTCTTTCAAGAACGCGAATATTCTGCCGATCAAGATTGAGAACGAAAACGACTCAACGGTTCAATACTCTTTTTCCAATTCTTACAAAAGCAAGGACACTACCGTCATCAAAATTGTAAAGGTCAATGGCATCTGGCAGGTAGATCTGAAAGAATTACACTAAGCAAACCAACTGAAAAAACAAGAAAGATGTTAACTGTATCACACCCCTGGCATGGTATTCCTACCGGCGAACAAGCTCCTCGTGTTGTAACTGCGGTAATTGAAATTCCCCAGGGATCAAGAGCCAAATACGAAATCGACAAAGAGAGTGGCCTTTTAAAACTCGACCGGATTATTTATTCTTCTTTCTATTACCCTTGTAACTACGGATTCATTCCCAAGACCTATGGCGATGACAAGGATCCCCTGGATATCCTGGTAATTACCAGTCAGCCTGTACAGGCCATGTGCCTGATGGAAGCCAAGGTAATTGGAGTGATGCGCATGATCGACAGCGGCGATGCAGATGATAAAATCATCGCGGTAGCGGCCAATGATCCCAGCGTGAATTATTACAACAATATTGAAGAACTGCCCAAACATTTCTTTGATGAACTGCGGCATTTCTTTGAAGAATACAAGCGCCTGGAGAACAAGAGTGTGGTGGTAAATGAATTCCAGGACAAGGCAACTGCCCTGAAGATCATCCAGGATGGTATCGCCTTTTACAAAGAAACTTTCCAAAAATCATAATGCCCGCTTCCGAACTCATATTGATTATTGGGATCGGTTTGCTGGCTGGCGTTTTAAGCGGACTGGTAGGCATCGGTGGAGGAATCGTGCTGGTGCCTGCTCTTGTTTATTTTTTGAAATACAGTCAGCACCAGGCCCAGGGCACTTCCCTCGGGGTGCTGATGTTGCCGGTGGTGTTTTTGGGCTTCTATCAATACTACAAATACGCCCAGGCCCAGGGTACTCCCATTGATTTGAAAGTAGTGGGCTTGCTGGCTATTGGCTTTATCTTAGGCGGATTGCTCGGAGGAAAAATTGCTACCCGTATTGACGGGGAGCTGATGAAAAAAATCTTTGCCGTGCTGATGTTGTACTCCGCAGTTAAATTACTCCATTGGGACCAGGTAGTGCTGCGCTGGATCAAATCTGTTTTTACCTGAAATATCGTTTGATGATACGCAATTGATGCGTTCTTTTCTTTTGATCCCGGCTGACAATGCCCTGGTGATCGATATCGTCAATTCTTACTTTGCCGGAGGAGTGAATGATTTCATGATCATTCAGCAAGATACCAACATGGGTAATGCGGCCATCCGGTTCATCAAAGAAAGCAAGATCGCCGGGTTGTGCTTCCTGCAGGAAACCTACGGATTCTCCTTCTGCCGCCTGCATCCAGGCATCGCGTTGCATGTGGATACCGAGTTGGCGATAGACCATCTGCACGAAGCCACTGCAATCAATACCGGCAAAGGTTCTGCCGCCCCAGAGATAGGGTGTGTTTAAATATTGAAAAGCGATTTCGGCTACCTGTACCTGTTGGTCTTCTTCTGTTGTGGCGGTGGTGAGTCCGGTAAAGGAAATAGCAAATACACCTGCCTGAATGGGCTGTGCGTATACAGGAGTACCCATAAATACCGGCATCGGTTGTCCGTTTACGTTAGCAAAGCCCAGTTCATGGTCAAAATATCCAATTGGTTCGGTGGGGGTTGCCAGTTCTGCGAGTTGAATGGCCTGGCACCAGCCTTCGTACCCATCATGCAGGGATCGGATCTGCAACCAGCCCTCCACACTGTTATCCAGCACATGAACCTGCTCACCTAAGAGCAACTGGCTGGTCATTTCACTGCGATGGTTAGGTGCTTCCCTTACCGGGCAAACAGATACAACCGGGATATAAATCGCTTCGCTAAACATATTCA
>JAGKTB010000340.1:0-3572 GCA_018993145.1 Flavihumibacter sp. | reverse complement strand
AACGGGTGATGATTGCAATGGCACTAGCATGCGAACCCTCCCTGCTGATTGCAGATGAGCCTACTACGGCCCTGGATGTGACCGTGCAGAAAAGTATACTGGAGCTATTAACCAACATTCAGGAACAAACGAAAATGGGGATGTTGTTCATCACCCATGATCTGGGACTGGTACGCGATTTTGCAGATCGGGTGATTGTTTTATACAAGGGTAGAATAGTGGAAGAAGGCAGTTGTGATGAATTATTTGCTAATCCGCAACACCCCTATACCAGAGCTCTGCTGGCATGTCGCCCAATTTTGTATGAGAAGGGACAGAAACTTCCAGTAGTGGATGATTTTTTAGGCGATAAACCAGTAAACAAACAACTGGAAGAAAAAAAAACGGCAGAAATAGATTCAGCTGCAAATCAGGAGGCGACTCCTCTAATCTCGATCCATTCCTTAAGTGTTTGGTATCCGAATAAACGCCGGTTCTTTGGCCAGCCAACTGAATTCACCAAAGCGGTTGATGAAATCAATCTGGATATTTTTAAAGGTGAGACACTTGGAATTGTTGGCGAATCCGGCTGCGGGAAAACTACATTTGGTAGAGCACTGCTGCAACTGATACCAATTCAAAATGGCAGTATCCGGATATCCGGAGTTGAACTTACGGAGTTGCCCAAGCGAAATTTACGCCGGTACAGAAAAGAGATGCAGCTGGTTTTCCAGGATCCTTATGGCTCCCTGAATCCACGTATCCCTATTGGAGAAGCCATCCGGGAAACGCTACAGGTACATCATCCGGACTTACCCACCGCAACTCAAAAAGAACAGGTGATGGACTTGCTCAAAAAAGTCCATTTGCAACCGGAACATTACTACCGGTATCCGCATGCATTTAGTGGTGGTCAGCGACAGCGGATTGGAATTGCAAGAGCATTGGCACTCAACCCGACTTTTGTAGTGTTTGATGAAAGTGTAAGTGCCCTCGATGTGAGCGTTCAGGCGCAGGTATTGAACCTGATCAATGAATTAAAAGCTGAATTTGGCTTTACCGCCTTGTTCATCACACATGACCTGGGAGTGGTAAAATACATCAGCGACCGCATCCTGGTGATGGAGAAGGGCAGAATAGCTGAATTGGGTAGTACCAACCAGGTGATCAACCAACCTACCTCATTGGTTACCAAACGTTTACTAGACGCAATACCAGGAAGGGCCGAGATCTTTGCGAAATGAAGTTTAAATCCTACCTTTGCACCCATTTAAACATCATGCCGTAACATGATATCAATACCGGAGCCGTAAGTCCGGGTTGTGCAAGACACCCCCTCTTCCCTGGATGTTGATATGTGTCGTGTGGCTGGTGGTTGTAAAAACCATTTAATACATGAAGCTATCCCAGTTTAAGTTCGATCTCCCCCTTAATCTTATTGCCCAGAACCCTGCGAAAAAAAGAGAAGACAGCCGCCTGATGGTTGTTCATCGCAAGACCGGAAACATCGAAAACAAGACCTTCCGGGATATCCTGGACTATTTCGACGACAAGGATGTATTCATTGTAAACAACACCAAGGTGTTCCCTGCGCGTATGTATGGCCGCAAGGAAAAAACCGGTGCCAAAATTGAAGTGTTCCTGCTTCGTGAACTGAACAAACCCAATCGCCTTTGGGATGTAATCGTAGATCCGGCTCGTAAGATCCGCGTAGGTAATAAACTCTATTTTGGAGACAACGACGAACTGGTGGCTGAAGTAATCGACAATACTACCAGTCGTGGTCGTACCATCCGCTTTCTCTGGGAAGGAACCGATGAAGAGTTCCGCCAAATGCTGGAGTTTCTGGGAGAGACGCCGCTACCTAAATATATCAAGCGTAAGCCGGATGAGGAAGATAAGGAGCGTTACCAGACTGTATATGCCAAGCATGAGGGTGCAGTTGCTGCTCCCACTGCAGGCCTGCATTTTAGTCGCGAGTTGATCAAACGCCTCGAGATCAAAGGCATCCGCTTTGCTGAAGTAACCCTGCATACCGGCCTTGGAACCTTCCGTCCTATTGAGGTTGAGGATCTTTCCAAACATAAAATGGATGCAGAATATTATCGTATCGATGATACTGCTTGCCAGATTGTGAACAAGGCGAAAACCAATAATCACCGGATCTGTTCCATCGGAACAACCACCATGCGGGCAATTGAATCCTCCTTTACGGCTGAAAAATTATTGAAACCATCCGAGGGCTGGACCAATCACTTTATCCACCCACCGTATGAGTTCTCTATAGCGGATTCACTGGTTACCAATTTCCACCTGCCAAAGACCAGCCTGCTGATCATGACCTGCGCCTTTGCTGGTTACGACCTGGCCATGGAAGCGTACAAAACAGCCATCATGGATAAGTACCGCTTCTTTAGTTATGGTGATGCCATGCTGGTGATTTAACAAATGAGCCACTGAAATTAGCCAGACTGTATTTATATTCATAGGATGAAAGCGAAACAAGTGATAGCGTTCATCCTATTTTTTTTGATGTCAAGTCTAAGTCTTTTTGCAGTTGGCCAGGACGTGTTTGAACTCTATCCGGCAGATTCAATTCCGAATTCAAAACCATCTTCCCTGGTTGAGAAGGCTGAAACAGCAGGCAGTGGACGCTTAATTATTTCGAATGTTACGAAACCAACCCTCACAGCCTATTTACCAGACCCTTCTAAAGCAAATGGGACAGCAGTGATTATTTGTCCGGGTGGCGGATACAGGGTACTCGCTGCCGACCACGAAGGTGCAGCTGTAGCAAAAAAATTCAATGAGTGGGGCGTAACCGCTTTCGTACTGAAGTACCGGCTTCCTTCCGACGAGAGCATGGAAAATAAAACCATCGGTCCTTTGCAGGATGCACAGCGTGCCATCCAGTTCGTTCGTGAAAAAGCCAAACTCTGGCAACTCAACCCGAAACAGGTTGGGATCATGGGATTCAGTGCTGGCGGACATCTAGCCGGCTCTGCAACTGTTCATTTCGATCAGGCATTCATCCCGAATCCACTAAAAACATCGCTACGCCCGGATTTTTCAATCCTTGTGTATCCGGTGATCAGTTTCTCGGATGAATTTTCGCATAAGGGTAGCCGGGAAGCTTTACTTGGACAGGAACCTGATCCGGCACAGGTAAAGTTTTTCTCGCTGGAAAACCAGGTGACGAAAAAAACACCACCTGTATTTCTGGTGCATGCCAAGGACGATCGTACTGTAAAAATCGACAACAGTCTCAAACTAAAAGAGGCTTTGGATAAAGCCCGTGTCAAAAATGATTTATATACGTATGAAAAAGGCGGACATGGCTTTGGCATGAACAATCCGAACAGTGATGTCGAATGGATGAAATTCGTTTACCAATGGATGTTCGACCAGGACCTGATCCTTAAGAAACGATAAGTAACCAAGCCCGCCTTGTCATTAAAGTCCGAATAAACCGGAATTCAGCAATTGCAAGGTTTGTTGTTTGCTGTCGGAAGGTATCAGAAGGGATACATTGTGCCTGCTGCCACCATAAGAAACCATGCGTACTGGCACCTGTTTCAGTGAATCAAACAGAC
>JAGKTB010000339.1:0-3637 GCA_018993145.1 Flavihumibacter sp. | reverse complement strand
TACTCACCACCCAGGGGCCGTTAGGAGCTCCTGACTGGAACCATACTCCATTGTCCACCAGGTAATACCTGCGTTTATAGCGAATTACAGTTGCGTTTGTATTGACTGCATAATCCATGCGGGTACCTTCAATGGATTGAAATTCCGGATCACCATCATAGTCAACCGAAGCGGTAGCAGTTCTTCGGTCAACCTTGGCCGTTTGAGGAAGTTCGGCATCCATCAACGCATTGCGGGATGCCGGGGTATTCGGCACACTTGCCAGCACATTGTCTTTGGGTGAGCCAACTGGAATATTGGCAAAATCCTGTGGCAGCTGTTCTGCCGGAATGTATTGCCAGTTTCCTTTCAGGGAGGCAGAACGATACCATCTTCCGGATAAGAGTACATAGTATTGTTGCGAATTCACATCCATGAACAATTCATTCGGTGAATTCTCTACATATAATAAATTGGTTTTGGAGATAGGACTAAAACTTGCTTCTCCCCTGCTTTGGATCAATTCAGCCGGTTCGGTACTCACCAGCACTTCTGCAACCGGACCCTTGTATTCATCTTCATCAAACTCTGAATCAAATTCGGGTTTTTCAGCAGTCTCCTGGCTCTTTTCAGCGTTTGCTTTAACATCCGCAGCAATGCGATCCAGGTTAGAAGGTGGATTGGCAGTATAGGTAAAGGACTGATCCAGCCGGTTGGCTGAATACCAGTAATTGCCTCCGTAGATATAGATTTTTCCATTGCTTTTCACAATGGTATTGGGTGAGTTCACCACTGCTTCAACGCCCCAGTTCTCATTCTTTTGCCAGATGGGATTGCCATCCACAATCACAAGCAAACTGGGTTTATCCCGATAGATCAGTTTGGGAGGTTTGTTATTAAAATCGCCGGCCAGTTTTTCTTTTTGCTGTTGCAATTCCAATCCCTTTTTCAGCTGGTCTTTGGAAAACAGGACGCGCTGTTCAGGAATAGCCTGCTCGAGATCCCTGGAGAGACGGCCAGTTGTAGCTTCGTCTATTTCGGCGGGGAATTTCAAAGCGGAGATGGTCATCCGCATAAAACGCTCATAAGAACCTTGTTCCTGGGTGTAGGCAGTTGCCCATAAGGTCCCAAAAACCGGTTCGCCGGATTCATTGCGATAGTAGGCTACCGCAGATTGAAAGACCAGTTCACCGGAGTTGTGCCGGGTGGGCTGAGGTTCATACACTTTAAGGCGATCGCCCCCTGAAAGGTCAAAGCTGACCGGCCAGGATTGGGCAAAACTTCCGGTTGCAGTCACCAGGAAGGCAAACAGGAAGCTGGAGAAAAGGTAAAGCTGGCGCATAATTGAAGCTTTAGGTTAACCAATGTACTTTAATAGACCATCATTGAAGGCCAGCGTTTAAGAGCAAATGACGCTTTAACGTAGATTTTACAAACCCAGGGCGGCCTGTTTCATACTGGCAGCTCTTTCCCTACCGAGATACCGTTCAATCAGGTAATGAATAAGGTAAATCAGCGGCGTGCAAAGAATAGCGATGGTAAACTTGTAGGTGTAGCCAACCATCGCGATAGCGGTGACTCTGGGAAAACTGAAACCCAACGAAAAATACAGGTAGATATAAGATACAACAACAGTATCAATGAGTTGAGAAAAGAGAGTGGAGACCGTAGCGCGCATCCAGATTCTTTTTTCTCCCGTGAATCGTTTGATCTGGCGAAAAACAGTAGCGTCGGTTAATTGTCCCACCAGGAAGGCTGTTAAAGACGCGATGATAATATTCATGCCCTGTCCCAGGATCTGGGTATAGGCAGCCTGCATATCTGGCACACCCTTATCGGTTTGAGACACCTGCCACCAATCAGCCGGTGCCATGGAGATGGAGAAATAAAAAACAAAGAAGGCGAAGCTGATGAGTCCGGCTGTAAGAATAGAGAGAAACCGCACTCCCCTGACTCCATAATATTCATTGATAATATCGGTCATGATAAACACCACTGGCCAGGGCAGCACGCCTACAGAAAGATCAAACGCAAGACCGGATTCTCCCAGCAGGGTGAAATTGGCTTTTTCAATACCCAGGGTGGATTCGAGTGAAAAGATTTTCACCCCGATAATTTCGGCAATGACGGCGTTGGCAATAAAGAAGCCTGCCAGAATGATGAACAATCGGGAGGATTTATCTTTAACGATGTGGTGGATCATACGAAGAGTAAATACAATTGAACTAAAATAACGATTACATTCAGTAAGCTGATTATGTTTATTTCGGGTCGGGATTTCTTTACCAGTCCCAGATAAACAAAACTGGCCATCCAGGCGATATTGAGTGCAACAGAAACCACCAGTCCGGTTATGAGGATCATGGATTCGGTTACACTTCCCTGTAAGAGGGGGAAATAGCGCATCAGGAAGGAGATCAGGAATGCCAGGTTGCCAATCGCCGCTAATTTGTTCAATTGAGAAAAAGCCATACGGCAAAAATCAGTTTAATTTGTGTTTCATGTTGGGATTCAGCATAATAATTATAACGTATAACCGTCCGGGTGATACCCTGGAACTGTTGGACAGCCTGCTGCGGCTGGAACAACGGGAACGATATTTATCAGATGTTGTGTTGCTGAATAATGCATCTACAGAAGATTACGGGATTGTGCTCAGGTACTTGCAGGAACATCCGGAACTGCCTGTTCAGTTTATAGATGCACCGGGGAATTTGGGTGTAGCGAGTGGACGAAATTTTGCAGTGCCGCATAGCAAAGCAGAATGGATGTTGTTCCTGGACGATGATGTGGTGGTGGAAGATCCGCAGTTCCTGGTTAAACTTTGGGAAGCAGTAAATCAGTCTTTTTCAGCAGATCGGCCCTTAGGCGCCATGGGCTGTAAAGTGCGGTATTATGATAACCGTGAGATACAGGTGACAGCTTTCCCTCATAAAAATTTTGAGAAATATAAAGACCGGGATCGGTTTTTGACAGCCTATTATGTAGGCTGTGCTCATGTAATCAAGAAGGAAGCCTTGCAGGCGGCGGGTGATTATCCCACTGATTTTTTTTACGGGATGGAAGAATATGATTTGAGTTACCGGATCCTGGATGCAGGTTATTGCATCGGTTATGATGGGCGCGCAGAGTTGTTTCACAAGGAGTCTCCGCTTGGCCGGAAACCCAGGCCGGTACAGTTATCTATGATGTGGGTGAACAAATCCAAAGTGGCCTGGAAGTATTTGCCGGTTGGATATTTTATAACCACTGCGTTTTTATGGTCGGGATTTTACCTTCGGAAATCCGGATTTGATTTCAGGTTTTTCATTTCGAGCATCGCGACTATTTTAAAAATACCCTTTCAAATTAAGAAAGCACCGGTAAGTGCTTCTGTGCGGAACTATCTTAAAGCAGTTGAGGCCCGGCTTTGGTTCTGAAAATATGTCTTATTTTGCCGGCTTAAATTGAAACGCTCGTATGAATTCAGCCTGGTTCAAAAAAGCCGCCCCTCATCTGTACGCTATTCTTGCCTTTCTTGTAATTGCAATTATCTATTGTCAGCCTGCCCTGATGGGAAAGGTAGTAGAGCAGCATGATACCCTGGGATGGAGGGGTATGGCGCAGCAGTCATTTGAATTCAAAGAGAAGTATGGCTATTTTCCCTTGTGGACCAATA
>JAGKTB010000338.1:0-3760 GCA_018993145.1 Flavihumibacter sp. | reverse complement strand
CAGCATGGGAGGGATCGCTGCATCTGTAACTGTTTCATCCGCCAGTATCTCCACCTGAAGACGGTGCGTGAATCGCTCTTTTTCCAACGCAAGGTAGTTTTCAATAAATTGCAACTCCGAAGCCAACGGTACAAGATCTTCTCTTGTTGAACGCAATGCATAACGAAAAGTATCCGCCAGTTTTGCAATCAAGATACGGGTAGCTTCCTGCTCCGGCAGTACCGTTGCACTGATACTGTTTAGGGTATTGAATAGAAAATGAGGCTGAATCTGGGCCTTTAGTGCTCCAACTTCAGCCTGATAGGCAAGTGTAATCAACTCCTTTTCCTTTTTTAACTGCTGTTGCGAACGGCACCAGAAAAAATATGCATAAAAACCCGAGAACTGGATTACATAAAAAATATAAGGAAGTGCGATATCCATCCAGAGCATGGAACGACCTATTTTCATTTCCATCCCTCCCGCTTCCAGCAGCTTATAGGGAAGTATCCCGCCCAATATTAGATAGATGCTAACGGTTAGGAGATGCAACCAGATTGTAGCTGAAACAGAACGATCTTTTAGCTTTCGGAAATAAAACCACCATAAAACAGCAATGATTCCAATCCTTACGACATAACTCACTATTAACTCAATTCCAATTGCACTGATAAAATGAGAGGCATCGGTTGTTTTTCCGGAAGCATTGTAGGTTAGAATGAAAAAATAAAATAACAGGAATAGCGAGCAGAATCCACTCCAGACAAGTAGTTCACCCAGGGATATTTGCCAGAACAATTTTTTGCTGAATCTACTTTGCATACATTTTGTTACAGATCTAATGTAGGCAAAGCCTGCCGAGCTTAATTGCAATGTCAGATGAACGGTACTATCCACCCACTAATGGTTACCGGAATTCCTGAAATTATCTAGCTTTCACCCTGAAAACTCCCCGGATCGGCAAAGAAAAATCATCATCACAATCGCGGTTCCTGTACACCCTGCCATTAAATTCACCCTGGATAAAAGTTACACCATCTTCTTCTATCACTTCTGCTGCTACAGCACCAGGCGATACCACATCGTCGCAGGCATGTGTAGAAATATATCCATCAGTAAAGGTCAGTACATATCCCATCACCCCCGTACCGTCTTTTAGGTCCTGGTTCCAGGGATACACCCTGCTTTTCAATTCAGCACCAACCCCCATCATGAGCGATATACTCGGAGTACCACTGGAGGTTTTATGGGCACCCACCACAGAAAGAATGCCATCCTGATGCACAAAATAATGAGCGGGAAAATTGATTTCATCATTCCCGGCTGTTGCAATAAAATAAGTTTCCTGGTAAAAACGTACTCTCCTGTAAATCTGTAATTGCTGTGAAAGCCGGATTCGGGGAAGTGTATCTTCTGGTACAATCCTGTTCAAATCGACTGAAATCGTCACATTTGCGGCACCATTAACCTGGACTGGCGCTTTGAACGTAGCTCCCGACTTATCCTCCTTCACAGAGAGTTCTCCTTGTCCGGTCAACTTCCAGTTGGATAATTTGTTTTTATCATTCAACGGTCTGCTCTTACCAATTGCCCGTTCTTTTTGTTCAGGTGCCAGCAGGTAACTATCCGTAATTTCGATGCTCAGTTTTGATTCAGCGCCTGCTTTTACTTCATCCGGATCAGCAGTTAACCGGAATAATGCAAAGGGTGCCCAATCCGAAAATCGGTTTGTGGTAACCGTTAGTTTTCGATTGGCAGCATCCAGGCTGGTTTCAGTCATAAATGACCATACTCCATCATTTTTCTGATAGGCAAGGAAGAGCGCATCTTCAGCGGTTCCGGCAATATCTTCATCAGAATAGGTATAGATCAGTTCTATGGGTTTACCTAACGATAGTTCCTCCGGTAATAATCGATAGGCTGTCAACCAGCCTCCGGGCAGGGTGTTTTCTATGGGTTGAATACTAATTATGGTACCTGCTGCAACGGCACCTGCAGGCAGTTTCAACAAGAGCTTACCATCGGCAGATTTTAATTCACCACCGGAAGCAGGGATGGTAGCGCTTACCGGATTGCCCACAGCAGTTCCACGGGGTCTAATTTCAGGAGTGGGCTTGATGGTACCGGGACCCTCATTTTCCCGATTGCAGGATGCATATGAAAATAGCAGTAGCAGGGCTGAATTGATCAGCAGGAAAAAAAGCTGGAATCTTGTTTTCATATCAGGGCATTTCAATTTTTACATCAATGGATCTCCAGTTGCCGGTATAGGCGGCGGTGCTGCTTGCCTGGGCGCCATCCGGATTAAACCATATAGTAGTGGAACCTACTGACTGCTTGGGTGACAAACCAAAACTGGAGTTGGCATAGGGACCAATCTCTTTCAAGCGAAGGTCTCCACCACCAACAAGGCGCGCAGATATTTTATAGCGGCCGACAGGTATATTAACGATCGTAAAATTGAGATTACCTGTTTTCTTTCTGATTACAATCGTTTTTCGTTCTGAAGCGTGAAACAGCCATTCTTCGGGTTCAAGCCGGAGTTCAAATTCAGCTCCTTCCAGCAGTGCACCGGCAGGTGCCCATATATCGCCAGGTTCTTTGGTATCGTAACTGATGAATATGCTTCCTCCAAAATAGTTGCGGCCAAACCAGGGCTTTTCACTAACGGCATCTGATTTACCTCTGCCATAGGGAAGTAAGACGAAGTTTTTTACCACTCCGGCTTCAGATGCAAATGAATTTAGTGTTGAATCGGCAGGAAATAAACCAATGGCTGCTCTGCCGGCGCCGTAATCAATGGTATAAGCTGCAGAGAAAAATTCTGCTGTACCGAATGGTATGGTGAACTCATAATAACCTTTGTCATTAGTAACACCAGTTCCATTCGAATAAACACCACCTACAACCGAAGAGCGAATACCAATATGTGCTCCGGCAACTGGTCTGCCATAACTGTCCTTTACATAGCCCAGGGCTTTTCCTGGTTTAACTGATAGCGATTTGAATGCAGGTAATGGCTTGCGCTGATTGCCCATCACATTTACATGATCTGCATTTTCGGAAAGCAAAAAACTGGCAGTTGTTTGCGGCAATGCGCTGAAGGCGAGTTCCTCAAGAATCCTATCGGTAGGCTCGGGATCAGGACCTTCGTTTTCTTTTTCTGTGGTACAGGCGTACAGGGTAATGACACCCAGGAGTACCAGGGGGATAAGGTGTTTCATGAAAGCAAATTGCAGCAGACAAAACTTGCCTCCATGTAAAATCCGACGAGTTGCAAATAGAACCGACGGGTAACGAAGACTTCCATAAATTCAGTACATTGATAGTTCAAACTCCCGATAAAATATGATCACCATAGACAACTACCTGGATAGCCATTTTATTCATCGAAGTAACTGGCTAAGAGCTGCAGTACTGGGTGCAAACGATGGAATTATTTCTATTTCAAGTCTGGCCATTGGTGTGGCAACCGCCAGCACCGAAAGGGATCCTATTTTGCTGGCAACCATTGCCGGACTTGTGGCTGGGGCGCTATCAATGGCAGCAGGGGAATATGTTTCAGTAAGTTCACAAACCGATATTGAAAAATCAGATATTGAAAGAGAAAAGCTTGAATTGGAGCAAATGCCTGAAACCGAATTATCAATTCTTGCCCAGATCTATGAAAAGCGGGGGTTGAAAAAAGAAACCGCCTTACAAGTGGCGAAAGAGTTGACAGCAGCGGATGCACTGGGCGCACATATCCGTGACGAGTTAGGCATCAATGAAATTAGCCAGG
>JAGKTB010000337.1:0-3589 GCA_018993145.1 Flavihumibacter sp. | reverse complement strand
CCTGCACTATGATGCGAAAGGAAAATTCCTGGGCTATTTCGGCGGACGTGGAGCAGAGTCCAAACACCTGAAGAATGCACACGGTGTTTGCTTTGATAACCGCGATAAAAAGAATCCCTGCCTGATTGTTACTTCGCGCGAGGAGAATGCCTTCAAGCGCTATGATCTGAAAGGAAATTATCTAAATACAATTGCGTTGCCAGGTGCCTGGGTATGCCGCCCTGTTATAAAAGGCGATTATCTCTACGCAGCGGTGCTGCAATCAAGTGATCGCCCCTGGCAGTCCTCCGGTTTCATCACCATCCTGGATAAGAACAATAAGGTGGTTTCCAATCCCGGTGGAAATGAACCCGTTTACAAAAATGGGGTCTTACAACCGCTCACGCAGTTGAATCCACTCTTTGCTTATCCCCATGATGTTTGTGTGGATGATGAAGAGAATATCTATGTAGCCCAATGGAACTCGCGTAAAGTATATCCTTATAAGCTTACTCCCATCGGATAATAAGCTGCTGGCGGAGAGAATTAAATCTCCGCCAGTACTTTTTCACCCATAGCTACAGTTCCGAGGATTTTGTCCTTCGGTGTACTTGCATCTGCAATATCTCCTGTGCGATAGCCTGCCTTCAGCACTTTGTCCACCGCATTGATCACTGCCTCTGATTCTGCCTTCATTCCAAAGGAAATATCCAGCAACAAAGCAGCAGAGAGAATAGAAGCCAGCGGATTCGCAACTCCTTTTCCTGTAATATCATGCGCAGATCCATGAATGGGTTCATATACACCTGTACCATCTCCAATAGAGGCGCTGGCCAGCATGCCCATGGAGCCTGCGATTTGTGAAGCTTCATCCGTCAGAATATCACCAAACAAATTGGCTGTAACCACCACATCAAAACGACGCGGATCTTTAATCAGCAACATGGCAGTTGCATCCACAAACTGGTGCTCTACTTCCACATCGGGATAGTCCTGCGCCACTTTCTGAATCACTTCTCTCCAGAGGCGGGATGTTTCCAGTACGTTGGCTTTATCTACCGAACATAATTTCTTGCGACGCGTACGTGCTGCATCAAATGCTTTGCGGGCAATGCGTTCTACTTCATAGCGACTGTATTCCGCCATATCATAGGCGGTATCGCCATCATTCTTGCGACCTTTTTCACCAAAGTAAATATCACCGGTTAGCTCCCGGAAGAAGAGGATATCTGCTCCGCGAAGGATCTCAGGTTTGATGCTGGAGGCGTCCAGTAATTCATCAAATAATTTAATGGGACGAAGGTTGGCATACAATCCCAGTTCCTTGCGCATTTTCAGCAATCCCTGCTCCGGACGCACTTTCGCAGATGGATCATTATCGTATTTAGGATGCCCTACCGCACCGAATAATACGGCATCAGAGGCTTTCATTTTGGCGAGTGATTCATCCGGCAATGCCTGTCCGGTTGCTTCAATGGCTACATGCCCGATCAGCGCTTCATCATAGGTAAAACTGTGTCCGAATTTGGCCGCGATGGCATCCAATACCTGTTTGCCTACTGCTGTCACTTCCTGTCCGATGCCATCTCCGGGCACCACTAAAATCTTTTTATTCGCCATTGATTGAAAGGGTTATTGTTCAGATAATATTAAGCATTTTCTGTGTGGCTTTGATAGCCGATACAGTTTGGTCACTATCAAGTCCGCGTGTTTTAAATTCTTTCTGCTGATTCTTCCAGGTGATGACTGTTTCACAAAGCGCATCACTTTTTCCACCAGGTGGAATCCGCACCGCATAATCGACCAGCAATGGCAACTCGATTTTTTTCTGTTTGTAGATTTTTTTGAGGGCATTCATGAAGGCATCGTATTGTCCATCACCCTGTGCCTGCTCTTCAAATTCCTCTCCGGCAATATTTATTTTGATCGTTACCGAAGGGTTCAGGTTTTTGGCATGCACCAGGGCATAATTTTCGATGCGTACCTTATCCTCGATGGCATTACTGTCAAGCACATCCGAAATGATATAGGGCAGGTCTGCCTGCGTTACCACTTCCTTGCGATCACCTAATTCAATGATACGCTGCGTTACTTTTTTCAGGTCCTGGTCGGATAGCTGGATACCCAGTTGCGCCAGGTTGTTTTCGATATTGGCTTTGCCACTGGTTTTGCCCAGGGCGTATTTGCGCTGGCGACCAAAACGCTCGGGCATCAGGTCGCTGAAATAAAGTTTATTCTTTTTATCTCCATCGGCATGAATGCCGGCGGTTTGGGTAAATACATTTTCTCCCACCACCGGTTTGTTCACCGGGATGCGGAATCCGGAGAAGGTCTCCACCAGTTTGCTCACCGTGTAAAGGGATTTCTCTACCACATTGGTTTTGACTCCTGGCATGAAATCATTCAATACCGCGATTGCACTTGCCAGGGGCGCATTACCTGCGCGTTCGCCCATCCCATTGATAGTAAGATGTAAACCATGCGCGCCGGCTTTCACTCCTTCCAGTACGTTGGCGGTACCGAGGTCGTAATCATTATGCGCATGAAAATCAAAATGGATACCCGGATAACGTTGTACAATAGCCGAAACATATTCTCTTACTTCATCCGGAGTTAAAATGCCCAGTGTATCGGGCAGCATGATTCGTTTAACCGGCTGCGTTATCAGGAAGTCGAGGTATTGGTATACATAATCCGGCGAATGCCGCATACCATTGCTCCAGTCTTCTAAATAAATATTGGCATCGATTCCTTTTTTCTTCGCCAGCGCCAGTACTTCTTTTACATCCGCAAAATGCTCCGTGGGTTTTTTCTTGAGCTGATGCGTCAGATGATTCAGAGATCCCTTCGTGAGCAGGTTCATCACTTTGGCTCCGGCCTGTTGCATCCATTGAATGCTGACATCGCCATCAACAAAGGTGAGCACTTCCACTTTGTGCAGGAGTCCGTTTGCTTTGGCCCATTTGGTGATTTTTTTTACGGCATCAAATTCTCCTTCAGATACGCGGGCAGAGGCAATTTCAATCCGGTCTACCTTTACTTCAGTCAACAATAATTGCGCGATGGTTAATTTCTCCGAAGCGGAAAAAGAAACCCCGCTTGTCTGCTCTCCATCCCGAAGGGTGGTATCCATGATCTCAATGGAACGCTTGGCGGGTGACATGTTGGTGGGGCTTGCTATTAATAGGGACTGTTCGCTGCAAAGGCTTTGATCTCTTCCTTCATCGCCTGCAGGTAATCAATATCATCGAATCCGTTCATCAGGTTGTGCTTTTTATACCCATTGATATCGAAAGATTCTTTTTCTCCTGTTGCCAGGATGGTGATGCTTTGCTCCGGAAGGTTTACCTCGATTTCTGTTTTAGGATCCGCTTCAATTGCTTTGAAGATTTTATCCAGAAACTCAGCTGAAATCTGCACGGGCAGAATACCTATGTTGAGGGAGTTATTTTTGAAGATATCAGCAAAGAAGCTGGATACTACGCAACGGAAGCCATAATCGTAAATGGCCCAGGCTGCGTGCTCGCGACTGCTACCACTACCGAAGTTTTTTCCGGCTACCAGGATCTTACCGGTATAGATGGGGTTGTTTAAAACAAAATCTGTTTTC
>JAGKTB010000336.1:0-3854 GCA_018993145.1 Flavihumibacter sp. | reverse complement strand
GGTATTGTAATGCTGTGTCCATTGTATAGGATGACATAATTAAAGCCCCGATGTAACCCATCGGGGTTTTTTAATTTTTGCTGGAAATCAACAACTATGAGCAACGAAAAAAAGAAGATACGAATCGAAACAACGGTCAAAACGATGCTGGCGGATGTGTACACACCGGTTGGAATTTACCTCCGCTTGCGGGATCGGTTCCGTGATACCATCCTGCTGGAAAGTACGGATCACCATGCTGCTGATAATAGTTACTCCTTTATTTGCATCAATGCAATTGGAGGTATGGAGATCAGCGACCTGCAGCGCATTGAATACAAGCTGCCGGGACAAACACCTGAAAGGGTTTCCATCCAGCGGCCGGAAGAAGTGCCGGATCAGCTCTGGAATTTCATGCAGCGATTTGAAGTGGTAGAGCCCGGAGATAAAATAAAAGGTTTTGCTCAGGGATTGTTTGGATACACCACATATGATGCTGTTCAGTTTTTTGATACCATCCTTTTTTCAGAAAAAAAAGCAACTGAAACAACAATTCCCCTGATGCGTTATCGGTTATACCAGTACGTTATAGCCATCAATCATTTTAAAGATGAATTGTATCTCTGTGAAAACAAGATCAACGGAATTGAATCAGACAGCAATATGCTGGAGTCGTTGATCCGGGGCAAGGATGTACCGGTTTATCCGTTTGAACTGAATGGTGCGGAGTCATCCAATATGAGTGATGATGAATACATGGAAATGGTGAAAAAAGGAATTCGTTCCTGCCATCGGGGTGATGTCTTTCAGATTGTTGTCAGCAGGCGTTTTCGTCAGACTTTCAAAGGTGATGAATTCAATGTGTACAGGGCACTCAGAAGTGTAAATCCTTCTCCCTATTTATTCTTTTTTGACTATGGCGATTACAGACTGATGGGATCATCTCCCGAATCACAACTTATTATCGATAACGGAAAGGCTGTTGTTCATCCCATAGCAGGAACTTATAAAAGAAGTGGTGATGACCTGCTGGATCAGCAGGAAACAGAAAAACTGCTGGCAGATGCAAAAGAAAATGCAGAACATGTAATGCTGGTGGATCTGGCTAGAAATGATCTGAGCAGAATCTGCGACCAGGTGGAAGTTGCCCACTATAAACAGGTTCAATATTTCTCCCATGTTATTCACCTGGTGAGCGAAGTAACGGGACGTGTGCCAAAGGATACAAATCCATTTACCTTGTTGGCAAAATCCTTTCCGGCCGGCACCTTGAGCGGAGCGCCTAAAATCCGGGCCATGCAATTGATTGATGAATTTGAACCTACTGCCCGTTCCTTTTATGGCGGGGCACTTGGATTCATGGGATTCAATGGCAACTGTAATCATGCCATCATGATAAGGACCCTGTTGAGTAAACAAAATACCTTAACCTACCAGGCTGGTGCCGGGGTAGTAGCAGCCAGTCAGCCGGCTAGTGAATTACAGGAAGTGAATAACAAACTGGGTGCCCTGAAAAAAGCAATTGAGTTGGCCCAGTCCATCCATTAAACGCATTGAAAGAATAAGTACGAAACCATCATGAAGATTCTAGTTTTTGATAATTACGACTCCTTCACTTATAACCTGGTTCACCTGGTTGAAAAAATTACCGGAGAGAAGGTAGATGTTGTGCGTAACGACCAACTGCCACTGGAAAAGGCGGCCGACTATGATAAGATTATTCTGTCTCCTGGTCCGGGTATTCCATCTGAAGCAGGTAGTTTGTTGCCTCTCATAAAACAGTACGCAGCAACCAAGTCCATCCTGGGTGTATGCCTTGGGCACCAGGCAATCGGTGAAGCTTTTGGTGCCAAACTGGTTAACCTGGCGGAAGTATATCATGGTGTAGCAACACCAATTCAGCAGGTGAGAAACCGGGAGAAAAAAGAAGGAGATGTATTTGCCAGCCTTCCGGAAACACTGGCAGTGGGCAGGTATCATTCCTGGGTAGTGGATGATAAAGAACTGCCGGATTGCCTAGAAATTACTGCATTGGATAAATCTGGACAGATAATGGGACTACGGCATAAAAGCTACGATGTACAAGGGGTTCAGTTTCATCCCGAAAGTGTGTTGACTCCGGATGGGGAGAAGATGGTGAGGAATTGGCTGAAGATGTGAGACGTCAGACGTGAGACGTGAGATGTGAGACGAAAAAAAATAGACAATGAAAAAGATACTACAGTTTTTATTTGAACACAAGTCGCTGACCCGGGCGATGGCAAAAGATGTGTTGCTGAACATTGGTAAGGGATTGTACAATGAGCATGAAATCACTTCATTCATGACGGTCTACCTTATGCGAAGTGTAACTATTGAAGAGTTGCAGGGTTTCCGCGATGCCTTGCTGGAACTTTGCGTTCCGGTTCGGCTGGAAGCAGATAACCTGGTTGATATAGTTGGCACCGGTGGCGATGGCAAGAATACCTTCAATATTTCAACCCTGGCCTGTTTTATAGTGGCAGGGGCTGGTCAGAAGGTAGCTAAACATGGAAATTACGGAGCTTCTTCTATCAGTGGTGCTTCCAATGTGATGGAACAGTTGGGTTATCGCTTTAAAAACGATCCGGCTGCCCTTAAAAAAGAAGTAGCGGAAACCAATATTTGTTTTTTACATGCGCCCCTATTTCATCCGGCGCTGAAAGTAGTAGCGCCCATCCGGAAAAACCTTGGGATGCGTACCTTTTTCAATATGTTAGGACCGATGGTAAATCCGGCTACCCCTTCCTGCCAGGTAGTGGGAGTTTATAGCCTTGAAATGGCGAGGGTCTATAATTATTTATTGCAGCAGACCGGGGGCGCTTTTACCATCATTCACAGCCTGGATGGGTACGATGAAATTTCCCTTACATCGGATGCCAAAGTAATTACCAATGAAGGAGAGCAACTGCTTACTCCTGAACAAATGGGTAAAAGAATGGTCCAGCCTTCCGATATTTACGGAGGCAATTCTGTGGAGGAAGCAGCTAAAATTTTCCTGAAAATACTGGATGGAAAAGGCAGCTGGGCGCAGAATGCAGTAGTATTGGCGAATGCAGCCATGGCGCTGAAAAGTACTGGTAATTACAAGACCTATGAAGATGCTTACCATGCGGCCGTTGAAAGCCTGGAAAGTGGAAAAGCCAGAAACACACTTAAAAAACTAGTTGAACTTCAATAAGGCATGAATATTCTTGATACTATAGTAGCTGCCAAACGAAAGGAAGTAGAGGAGCGTAAGCGCAGGCAACCGCTGGATTTACTCGAAAGAAAAAAGCATTTTCACAGAACACCGTTTTCGCTTGCCGAATTTTTAAAAGATCCTTCCAAAACAGGCATCATTGCTGAGTTTAAACGGAAATCACCCTCCAAAGGCATCATCAATGGAACTGCGGATCTGCGCGAAGTTACGGCAGCTTATGCCAGATTGGGTGCATCAGCTATCTCCATTTTAACCGATGAGGAATTCTTTGGAGGTTCTTCCCAGGATTTGATGGCCGCCCGGTCCCTGAACATTCCCCTGCTCAGAAAGGATTTTATAATTGATCCTTATCAGATTTTTGAAGCCAGGGCGATAGGTGCGGATGTTATCCTGCTCATTGCAGCATGCCTGACACCTGAAGAAACAAGGAAACTGGCGATGCTCGCTGCTGAAATGCAATTGAGTGTGTTATTGGAATTACACGATGAGGAAGAACTGGGTCATGTGAATGAATTCACGCCCATCATCGGGATTAATAACCGAAACCTGAAGACGTTTGAAGTGAATATTGAAAAAAGTCTGGAGATGGCATCCAAACTGCCTTCGCATGCTATTAAAGTGGCAGAAAGCGGAATTGATAAAATTGCCACCATTC
>JAGKTB010000335.1:0-3301 GCA_018993145.1 Flavihumibacter sp. | reverse complement strand
TGAAAGCGCTGAGTTATATGGCTCAGCGGGAAAACCAGGGACCTATTCTTATCGCTGATATTTCCGTGGATCAGAAAATTCCCATTAAATTCCTGGAAGCTATCCTGCTGGACCTGAAAAAAGCAGGACTCCTGGATAGTAAAAAAGGAAAAGGCGGGGGCTATTATTTTGCCCTGCCTCCCGGGCAAATTAAAGTGGCTACCGTAATCCGCTTACTTGATGGTCCGATTGCCATGCTTCCTTGTGCCAGTCTCAACTTTTACAAGAAATGCGAAGACTGCAATGAACTTACCTGTGGATTGAATCATCTCATGAAAGAAGTGCGCGATGCGAGCCTGGCCATTCTGGAAAACAGAACAGTAGCCGATCTTGCATTTCTCTAAGCTGTTTATTATTCACCCAATAAGCGGTTCACCGTTTCTTCAAACTCCTTCACATATTTCGTGTGTTCTTCCCCGGTAGCCGGACCAAAAAAGCCGCTGTGTACTTTTTTGATAGAGCCATCTTTACCAACAAAAATCGTTGTTGGGAACACTTTTATCGGCGTTAACTGAGGTAAAGTTTTTTCTGTACGAAGCGTATCCGAACTGGTAACACCGGTAATCAGCATGGGATACCCCACATTGAACCGATCTTTAAACTTACGAAGGCTGGTACGGGACCTATTGATATCGGTACTGTATTCATAGGCCAGGGAAATCACTTCAAGTCCACGACCTTTATGCTGCTCATAATACCTGCTTAAAAAACGGGTCTCATCCATACAATTTGGACACCAGGAGCCCATGATCTGAATCACTACCACTTTATTCTGGAATCGGGGATCTCGTATACTCACGGTCTTTCCATCCAGATCTGGAAAACTGAATTGTAAGGGTGGTGCATCCGGTCGAACATGTACCTGGATGCCATTAACTGGCAGCCTGGCTGCTTCATTGCGTATGGCAGAAAATGCTTCCACATGTTTGGGACCGGAGTAGAAATAGCCGCCATCAATCTCATTCTCAGAACGGATATGCGCTGAAAACACATACGCATGGCTGCCATCAAAAGTGCTTAGAAACATACTATCGCCGCGTACAATGCCTTCCAGGTAGCGGTAATCCCCCGAAGGAGCCAGTATGGTTCCGGTGAGATAAGCACCTTTTTGTTCAAGCTGCGCAACTGCGGGACGCGGACTCCCATCCGGCCGAATAATTGTCATCTCCCATTTACCTGAAATACTTCCCGCTGGTGGAGCTCCGGGCTGAAAGCGATCTTTTACTCCCGGCCTGGCAATCATTGGCATTACCGATAAAACAGTACTCGTGCCTTTTTTCCACTCCCCCTTTAACGAACCATCTTTTTGAATTTGCAGGAAAAACGCGGACTCAAAAAAAGGCAGATCAATCAAAACGGAATCCCTTTTGCGCTGAATATTGCGGACCTCCAGTCGCTCTGTTGCATTGAGAATCGTCATTACAGGCTTTCCCTTTTCATACCTCCATTCAAAATTGAAAACAATAGGCAATCCAGCTTCACGCAACAGCTTCGCCTTCCAGGTACCCGCTTTTATGGTTTGCGCCTGTCCGATGAATCCATTCAAACTAATGAGTACTATTCCAATAAGTTTTCGCATAATCCAGTATTCTGAGCGGCAATTTACGCCAGCCAGCCGGTTTACCTGCGATTTTAACAAGGCTACTGAGCTTTCAGATTGTCCAGCATATCAGCAGTCATACGCTTGAGATCGAAATCCTGTTGCCAGCCCCAATCTCTCCTTGCAATATGATCATCAATGCTCTGTGGCCAGGAATCGGCTATTGCTTGCCGGTAGTCAGGTTCATATCGCATGCTAAAATGTGGAATATGTTCCTGGATTGCAGCGGCAATTTCCCGGGGAGAAAAACTCAGAGCGGAAACATTGTAGGAGGTACGAACTGTGATCTTTTCTGCCGGTGCATCCATGAGTTCAATGGTTGCTTTGATAGCATCCGGCATATACATCATAGGCAGATACGTATCTTCCTTGAGGAAGGAGGTATACTTCCCCTCTTCCAGGGCTTCGTGAAAAATTTCAACAGCGTAGTCTGTAGTACCTCCACCCGGGGCGGATTTATAACTGATCAGTCCGGGGTACCGCAGACTTCTCACATCCACTCCGTAGCGCTGGTGATAATAATTGCACCAGAATTCACCGGCGTATTTGGAAATGCCATACACGGTAGTAGGTTCGATAATGGTATACTGCGGGCAATTCTGTTTTGGGGAAGTTGGACCAAACACCGCAATGGAAGAAGGCCAGTAAACTTTAGTCAGCTTTTCTTCCCGTGCGATATCCAGCACATTCAACAAACTTTGCATATTCAGATGCCAGGCCAGATTGGGATTCTTTTCGCCCGTTGCCGAAAGGATCGCGGCCAGCAGATAAATCTGCGTAATATTCTGGCGGATTACCAGCACATGTAACATCTCCTTATTCAGGGCATCAATTGATACATAGGGACCAGTACCTTTCAGCAATTCATTTTCTTCCCGAAGGTCAGAAGCGAGCACGTTACTGTTTCCGTAAATCTTTCTGAGCGCCAGGGTTAGTTCCACACCGATTTGTCCACAGGCACCAATTACCAATATTTTTTCTTTCGTCATAGCAAGCAAAATTTCGGATGCAAACCTACATACAAAACGCTTTGCTTTTTCAACCAGTGCAATCGTTTCCCTACTGCCTACTCTTTTCCGCACTCCACCGCGGCGGATGGTATTCCGCCATAGGAGGATGGTACCCACTTATGGCGGGGTGAAAGGAACCCTTATCTTTGCAGGATGGAAAAATTTCTGCAAGACCTGTTTAAGGGACAATCCTACGACGAAAAAAACTTTTTTCTGATTGCCGGCCCCTGTGTTATTGAAAGCGAAGAACTGCTTACTGAAGTTGCAGAAAAAGTAAAAGCCATCTGTACGAAACTCGGCATCCCCTATATTTTCAAATCTTCGTACCGAAAGGCGAACCGAACCAGTGCCAGTTCCTTCACCGGACTGGGAGACGAACTCGGATTAGGTTTGCTTCATAAAACAGGTCAGCGTTTCCAACTGCCTACCACCACCGATATTCATGCGCACGATGAAGCTGCCCCTGCGGCCAAATTCGCTGATGTACTCCAGATACCCGCTTTCCTCTGCCGGCAAACCGACCTGTTGGTCAGCGCCGCCGAAACGGGTAAAATCATCAATGTGAAAAAAGGCCAGTTCCTGAGCGGTCCGGCTATGAAGTTTGCGGTGGAAAAAATCAGGCAGGCAGGGAACGATAAAATTATTCTTACGG
>JAGKTB010000334.1:0-3582 GCA_018993145.1 Flavihumibacter sp. | reverse complement strand
CTGCTGTGCCTGTCGGTTCGATCCACCAAGCCACTTAAACCGGTTCGTTCCCAATATAGTTACAGCACCTTCCGATGAATAGGCCGTACCGCAAGCACCATTTGTCAATACTGCCCGGTATTTTCGGGTAGATGACACTCCGTTATAGGTTAATGTAGAAGTGGTATTGGCTACATCTGTCCAGGTGATACCGCCATCCGTAGAAAACTGCCATTTCTGTATGGTTCCTGAATGCCCGGTTAACTGGAGACTTCCCGAATTCGAACTTCCGCAATGCTCCCTGCCCGAAACCACTCCTCCTACTGGTGCTGTACCTGAACTAACGGTAATCGCATAAGCTGCACTGTTAGTTGTATTACTGCATCCAATCGCCTTTACGGTAGCTCTGAAATAATAGGTTCCAATTGAAGCCAATACCTGGCTGATACTTGATTCCTTACTCGAAATCGTAGTTACGCCACTTGAAAAATCGGAACTGGCAGAGCGTTGCCATTGCGTTATTTCACCGGTAAACCCATAGAGCGTAAGCTGGGCAGTACCACCCGGACAAATCGTATTATTTTGAGCAACAATATTTCCAGCTTCCAATGCTTTAACATAGATAGGAGTAGCAGCTGTTGCAAGACCGGTACAACCTGAATTGGAGTTTACGATTGCCCTGTAATAACGGGTCTGGGATATATTGGATACAGTAAGGGTAGCTGATGTACTAGACACAGAAGTTCCGGCTGTTAAAAAATTATCCAGGGAATATTCCCATCGAACCACAGAACCACTTAGCCCGGTTAAAGTCAATACAGTACTATTGGTTCCGGAGCATACTGTAGTATTGCCTCCTGAAATAGTTCCCGATGGAGCATTATTGATGGTTATCTTTTTGGTAAACACAACCTGGGAGTGCGACTGATCACCTGGCATTCCACCATATTCAATAATGCTGGCAATAGACTGGCCATTGGCATAATCATTCCACCTTCCATTAGTTCCGATTATATGTCCATAATCCTCTTCACCAGGATTGGAAGTTGTAAATCCCGGCCAGTCATTTGGCTCATTGTTATCCCAGTTGTTGTATCGGTTGTTAACTGGGGAGACGCCACCGGATTGCCAGGCATTCTGACTGGTAAACATAGTTCCGCGCTCTGGACCTGTTACCCAGTGATATTTGCCATCTGCCGCACTTTGATTCGCATATTTTGAATAACCTGCAGCAGAATTCACAGCGCTGAAATTATCCGAAGCGCCTATCCAGGCATTCACGTTTACGATACGATAAATAAAACTGTTTTCCGCCTGTGATGTAATCGTTACCAGGTAACCTTGCCTCCCAAAATAGGATTGTGTCTGCGCATAATCACGCGCACTCGTCCAGTTAGCCCCGGCAGACCGCAATTCATAAAAATGATCATTTAACGGATTATAGTAACGCTTTCCAACAGTAAAACTCACCCGACGACTTTCAGGATTACAAATTGCGGAAGTAGTTTTCAAAGTAACCCGTCTCAACAATTCCTGCCATACCTCAGCAGTGGCGATTCCTGTAAATTCAATGGAGCGGCTCGTAGCATTAAAACTACCCGCAGTAATACCAGATGGCAAAGAACCACTATAACTTAATGCATCACCTGATGTATAACTATCAGTGATGGACACAGTAAAATCTTTCAGGGTTCCATTTGAAATAATTTCAAGTTCGGGATCAATAACAGTTGCCACATTATTGGTGATTGATCTAACTGCTGGGTTACCGGTAACATTGACAGTACTGGCTGTTTGACTAAACATGAATTGATGCAGCAACAACGAGTAACAAAAGAGTACGGCTCTTTTCATACGGTGGATTTCATTTAGGGTGAGGTAAAAATAGAAGGCCGATTCTCCACCTACAATAATAGAAAACACTTAAAACGGGTTATTATGACCTTTATCAAACTTATTTGTAGGTGCTTACCTTTACCAGCTATATAGTACCACTTAGAAAAAGAGCAAAAAAAATCCGGTTCATTACCGGATAAAAAACTGTTTCACTTCATCTCCTGCCTTGATCTGGTATAAACCTGTCGGAAGATCACTGACGTATAATTTAGATTTACCGGCTTTACACTGTTTTTGCATAACCGCTTTACCATGCCTTGTAAAAATCGTTACTTCTGAATCTGTACTCATCTGAAGATTCAGGATACCATTGATAACCGGATTAGGATAAATTTTCAATGGAATGGTTTCTTCAAATTCGATTTGTACCACCCGGCTAAACTGTGCCCTGCCAGTTTCATTCACCAGCACCACACGATAATAATTAGTACCCGTAACTGGTTCGTTGTGCAGGTATTTATACGTTTTAATCGTACCACTCTGTCCACTTGCAGGCACAGAGCCGATAAGTGTCCAGGCTTGTCCGCCTACACTATGTTGAATCATAAACTCTTTGGAATTATACTCTGCAAATGTTTCCCAATTCAATGCAATCTGGTTCTTGTACTGATGGGCTGAAATCTGTTTCCAGTCATCAGGCACTTGCGCAAGGGAGACCTGCATCAGAAAAATGGCAGCGAAGGTTAGCCAGGTAAAGATCCGGGTTGGTTTAGTCATATGGGATTATTGAACAGTGTACTAAAATATACCCGGGACCAAATACCTGCAATAGTAGAAACCCCTTATTTGCTAAAACCTTCCAAAATTCGAATTATTTCGACAAGCTATCGTATGGCCCAAAGACCGCTTTTACTTTTGCTTCTTCCCGCTGGTCATCCAATATGATTACATAATACTGGCTCCCCCCAGGTAATACCCGAACCAGAATATGGCCTTGCTGGCTTTTATACGACCGGTCAATCAATGGGCCAATTACATGCCGGTTGGCTTCCAGCATATTGGTGGCAAATAAATCCCGCGGACCATTATATAAATATGGACTCACCATACGCACCAAAACTTCATGCCCGGGATGATCTGCCGACCAGCTCTGTCCGATCCAGACCCTCGGTTGCAATGTCTTCACCTGAAATTCATTGACCGCATCCCGGTTTCCATGATGATCCAGCGTTGCCACATCCACTTTCCCGGTTACCCTGGCCATGGGCGTTTCAACATCACGCCAGTGGTGATTTCCATAAAAAAGGGTACCGGGATTGTCACCTCCGGTATAATACCGAAACCTGCCATATTCTATAAGGATTGCCAGACTCATGCTGTTCTCATCCGGCCAGGTGGCCGGCAATTGTGGATGCGCGGGAGGAAAATGATCCACAGCCAGACTGTCCTGCCCGCTCCAGATCAACCCATTAGCCTTTAGATTTCGTACTCTGAATTGCGGATAGGCCTCTCTGTTATACTGCAGGCGAACCTGGTTAACCGAACCTGCTTTTAAAGTGGCAGCCCCCATTCCGTTTTTAACGCCAAACTCGATAAAGCGCCAATAATTCTCCATAGTTCTGCGATAGGGAGTATCATTCTTACCCACCTGCTCCAGCCAGCGGTTTTTTGCAACCGGGTAATTATAATCCGGATAGCCCCTGTCCAGCAACATTTTCACCGGAATCAGACTGGCCACACCGGTTATTCCCGTGAGTCCGAATCCCC
>JAGKTB010000333.1:0-4468 GCA_018993145.1 Flavihumibacter sp. | reverse complement strand
AAAGGCAGCCAGGACTCACAAACCTGTCTGCCTTTTTTAATAGCTCATCTCATCCAATTTTACTTTTCCTTTGAATGTCCAGAAAACAAAGGCAGTATAAGTTGCTACCAGTGGTGTTCCGATCATGGCAATGATCAAGAGCGTTTTCATGGTTTTTGCAGAAGAAGCGGCGTTATCAATGGTGATGCTGTTTGCCGGGTTATTGCTTGCATAAAGCAAATAAGGAAATACTTCCACTGCCACAGCGATCAACAGGGAGGCAATGGTTATGGAGGAGAATAAAAAGGCCAGCCGGTAATTCCCTCTTTTTAATTGCCTTGGTATGCTTGCGATTGCAAGGATCATGATTACAGGAAAAATAAAGTATTGCGGGTTGCTGCGGATCTTATCACTCAAATGAGGAATGTAAAGTAGCGTATATAAGGTGGTTAATGCAAAGGCAACTACAAAAAAGATAGTGAAGTTTTTGGCAAGAACAGTCAGCTTAACATACAGCCGGTTTTCTGTTTTCATCGCGAGGTAAATGGCGCCATGCATCATGAACAAAGCCAGTGTGGTGATTCCAACCAGAATGGAAAAAAGATTGAAGAAAGACAACATCGAGCCGGAAAATTCTTTTTCTTCATTAAGCGGAATACCAAGTGCAACATTTCCCAGCATGAGTCCAAGTGAAAAAGTTACCACTACGCAGGCGAACGTATATACGATATCCCAGGTTAGCCGCCATAGTTTACCAGGTTCCTTACTTCTGAATTCAATTGCTACCGCCCGCCAGATCAAGCCGATTAAAAATACCATTACGGGCAGATAAAAGGCGGAGAACACTGCTGCATAGGCGATGGGAAATCCTGCAAAGAGCGCTCCGCCGGCTATTACCAGCCAAACTTCATTTCCATCCCAGACCGGCCCGATTGCATTCAGTGCGATTCGGCGACTTTCTTCTTTTTTCAAAAAAAGATGCAGTGCGCCAGCTCCCAGATCAAAACCATCCAGAATAGCATATCCGCTAATAACCGCGCCAAAAACAAGAAACCACCAGGTATTGTAGTCGAGTCCTAAAAACATACTTGATAATTTAATTCATGATAGGATTTTCCCGAATACTTTTTGCTTCCACTGCTTTTTCTTCATCGGGGGCAGTAAGCTCGGGACCGTGTTTGATTTTTTTGTTCAGCAGGTACAGGAATAGAACCAGCAGAATAGAATAAACGAGTGTAAAGAGAATCAGCGAAACCAGTACCTGTTCCGCTTTTACTGCTTTGGACAATGCATCTGAGGTTCGCAGGAGGTTGTATACAACCCAGGGTTGACGGCCCATTTCTGCAGCAAACCATCCAGCCTGGTTGGCAATCTGTGGTAACAATACAGCCCATACGAAAACTCCCATCAGCCATTTGCTCTCAAATAATTTCCCTCTCCACCAAAGCCAGCTCGCATACAGTGTGAGTGCGATAAGCAGCATGCCAATCGCAACCATGATATGATAAAATTGGAAAACAGCATTCACCTGGCTGGGGCGATCTTCAGGCCGGAATGCATTCAGCCCGGTAACGGGCGTTTTTAAATCCTGATGCAGGAGAAAACTGAGTCCGCCTGGTATTTTTATACCTGTGGTGGTTTGCGTTTTATTATTCACCCAGCCGAGCAGGTACATATCCGCCACAGCACTGCTATCATAATGTCCTTCGAGTGCTGCCAGTTTTGCAGGTTGATTTTTTGCTCCCCCATCAGCGCTTTTATGCCCGGTAAACAATTGCGTAAGGGAGAAGATGGTTGCAACCGCCAGTGCGATTTTAAATCCTGGTTTGGCTATTGCTAGGTGTTTCCCTTTCCGTATATAATAAGCATGCACGCTTAATACAAGAAATGCTCCAGCAAGAAAAGCACCAATCCATACATGGCTCAATCTTTCCATACTGGAGGGGTTAAAGACCATTTCCCAGAAATCGGTGATTTCAGCCCGGGCCTGTAGTCCCTCGCCTACAATATGATAACCTGCTGGTGTTTGCTGCCAGCTGTTTGCCACCACTATCCAGACGGCACTGAACATGGATCCCAGAAATACCATTATAGTTGATAGGAAATGAACTTTTGAACTAACGCGGTTCCATCCGAATAATAGGATGCCCAAAAAACCGCTTTCGAGTGCAAAGGCGAAAATGCCTTCAGCTGCTAATGCACTACCAAAGATATCACCTACGTATTTGGAATAAGTTGCCCAGTTGGTTCCGAATTCAAATTCCATGATGATACCGGTAGCAACACCAAGACCAAAAATCAATGCAAAAATCCGGATCCAGAAACGGGTCATGTCTTCGTAAATCTTCAGTCCCGTTTTAAGATACAATCCTTCCATGATCACCAGTATTAATCCCAGTCCGATGCTCAATGGTGGATAGATATAATGAAAGGCTATAGTAAAAGCAAACTGTATCCGGGCTAATATTTCGGTTTCCATAAATAATTATTTACAGGTGCAAAGATAATATAGTATAAGACGACAGAAGTTAGCAGAATACACATTTAGTTGTTCAATTTACTTATTGTGTGGTGGTTATTGGCTTTATTAAAATTACTTTTTTGAAAACCATTGCCCATTTCAAAATGGTGTTACCGATTGAATAAAGTAAATAACACCACCAATTCATTGAATAGCACAAGCCGGAGGGGTTAATACCTTTTAATTTCCATTTTCTAAATCAACGATGCTATGTCAATTGAAAATGCCCCATCTGTATATTTTCCCTATTGCCTGATAAACGGAGAACTAATTGAATGGACCGGAGAATCACAAATTGTAAAATCGCCTATTACAATTGATAATAAAGAAATAAAATTGGGTGCTATTCCTTTTGTTTCGTCTGAAGTGGCGATGCAGGCCTTAGCTGCAGCAGAAGCTGCATATAATAATGGAATGGGCGAATGGCCCAGTATGCCCACTCATAAAAGGATAGAGGTAATGCTTGCTTTTTTAGAAGACATGAAAACCAAAAGGGATGAAGTAGTAAACCTGCTGATGTGGGAAATTGCCAAGCCAAAACCCGATGCAGAAAAAGAGTTTGACAGAACTATTGACTACATGAGGGACACTATAAGAACACTTCGTACTATGGAAAACCAAAGTTGCAAGGCGCATACGTCTGGAGGGGTAATGGCTTATGTAAAATGGAGCCCCATAGGAGTGGTACTTTGTATGGGGCCATATAATTATCCATTGAACGAAACTTTTACTACACTGCTCCCTGCACTACTCATGGGTAATACTATTCTTTTTAAACCGCCAAAATTCGGAGTACTGCTGCATACGCCATTGGTGGAGTTATTTCGAAAACACTTTCCTCCGGGAGCGGTTAATATTATTTTTGGAAGTGGCCGCACTACATCCACACCCATTTTAGAATCGGGTAAAGTAAAAGGGCTTGCATTTATTGGACAAAGTAAAGCAGCGGCTGAGTTAAAAAAATATCATCCCAAACCACACCAGTTTAGTACCTTATTAGGATTAGAAGCAAAGAACCCGGCCATTGTATTAGAAGGTACGGATATAGATGAAATATTGCCAGAAATAATTGCCGGTGCATTTTCATTTAATGGACAAAGGTGTACTGCATTAAAAATAATATTTGTACATCGCTCTGCACAGGATGAATTTTTAAGCAAACTTTCTACTGCTGCAGACAATTTAAAAATAGGTTTGCCCTGGGATGAAAAAGTACAAATTACAGCACTCCCTGAAGAAGGAAAAGTAGATTACCTGAAAAATATTATTACAGACGCTTTAGCAAATGGTGCAAAAATCATAAATAAAAACGGGGGCAAAACCGATGGTAAAATATTTTATCCAACCATTCTGTCTCCTGTAAATAAGTCCATGAAAATATACCATGAGGAACAATTTGGTCCGGTAGTACCTGTTGTAATTTTTGATGGGGTGCAGGAAGTAATTGATTTTTTAGTACACTCTCATTACGGCCAACAAGCCAGTATTTTTGGAAACAACCCTGAAGAAATTGGTGACCTTATCAATCAGATTGGCAACCTGGTTGGCCGTATCAATATTAACAGCCAATGCCAACGGGGGCCAGATTATCTTCCATTTACAGGAAGGAAAGATTCTGCACAAGGAACAGTATCATTAAGTGATGCATTGGAAGCCTTTTCTTTACGGGTTATTTTAGCCGGAAAAAATACGGAAACAAATACTGACTTAATAAATAATATTGCACCTTACACAAGGATTTTGGAGGCTTGCAGTTTGACTCCTGCAAGTGAATTTTAATATTAAATTGTATCTTTACTATTCAGCTAATATAACTTATTTAATGATAAGATTGATATTTTTTTCAGGAGTTATCGTGTTTTCAATGGCTTGCAATAATAATCCAATTAAAACTAAAAGTAAGGATGAAACATACTTACATCAAGGAGATAGTATTATAAAAAACACATTCGATACTTTGCGTAATGC
>JAGKTB010000332.1:0-6815 GCA_018993145.1 Flavihumibacter sp. | reverse complement strand
GCTCTTCCGATCTTCACCAGCTAACAAACACCCATAGTTCGCTTCTATGCTTCCAATCTTCAACCGGTTGTCAGATTTATTGCCAAGCAATAACAAATCAGGTTGACCATCCTTATTGAAATCTTCTGTTAGAATTTCAGTTATAATAGAAAACTGAGCCTGCGCAGGTAAGTCCTGCTTTTCAAAGCGACCTTTCTTGTTTAAGAGTACCAGGGTCTTATTTTCAGTTGCAGTTTTCTTTCCTGCTTTTGCCAGCTCATCCGGATTTATAATATCCTTCATGGTTGCAGTTGAATAATCTTTGTAGGAAGAAAACTTTCTGCGCATGCTATACATCTGATCATTCAATTCATCCCTGCTTACAAATGGATATGAAACACCCTGTATATAAAAATTGAGGAAGGGATCAATGGAACCATTCTGATCAAAATCGGCATAGTAGAGTTCCATTGGCTGAGACGGATCAAATTTCAATTGGGTATTAGTACCAATATTACCTGCAATGATATCCTCATATCCATCCTTATCCACATCACTGATGGTCAGTGAAAACCAGAGTCCGTTTAAGCCGGCAGGAAACAGTTTACCTGTTTTATCAATCCAGTTGCCATTATCATTCTCAAATGCATGAATACCCATAAACTCTCCTGCCAATATAAGTTCCTTGCGGCCATTTTTGTCCAGGTCTGCCCAGGCAGCGTCGGTTACCATGCCGATTTCAGCAAATGGAATACTGGCTTTTGAAAACTGTCCTTTACCATCATTGATCAGGAGATAAGATTCAGGGTTCACCGGATAAGCTCCCGGTACGATTCGACCTCCTACAAAAAAATCCAGGTCGCCATCTCCATCCACATCCTGCGCTTTTACAACCGATTTGGCAGAACGATTGGTAGCAGGCAATGCAGTTGCAGCCAGGTTGAAATTTGCTTTACCATCATTGATATAAAGCAGATCCTGCAAACTGGAATCACCGGGCTCCTGGTAGGCATAGCCTCCCATAGCGAGATACAAATCCGCATGACCGTCGCCGTTAACATCTGCGAATTCTATATCGCTGATGAATCGGTTGAAATCAGAAGCAGGAAGTGATACCTGTCTTTTTTCAAATTGACCATTCGACTGCTGCAGGTAGATATCAGGTCCTGCATTCGGATTTCCTGCCAGAATCAGGTCCATACGATTGTCCTTGTTCAGATCCGCCTGTTTGATAATCGGACCTGTTTGCGAATACATGAATGTCATCAGTAATTGTCTTTTGAAATCATTGATTTCAACGGGCTGATGCTGATAAGCAATCCAGGATTTAGAAACCGAACTAAAGAGAGGTTGAAAACCTGGAGTAGGAGAATTTGGAACCGTACTGGCTCCATAAGAAATGGTATGATAACCTGCTTTTACACCAGTAAGCACCTGCCGCTTTTGATCCGGCCAAATCAGGATGATAGAATCCGCCTGTGAAGCTGTACCTAAACCGATATGCTGATTAGCAGGCAGACTTGACAGATACCCACGGGCAGGATTCACTTCAAAATACTGTTTGGAATTTTTAGCATACACCAGAATTTTAGTTCCTATTCCAAATGGATTTTTGTCTTTATACTGAACCTGGATGTTGAGGTAATTTACAGGTCCTTTTTTATCGGATGTATTTTCATATACCAGGGCCTCCTGGTTGATACGGTTCACTACCAGATCGAGGTCTCCATCCAGATCCAGATCAGTATAAACTGCCGAACTGGATATTCCCGAACTGGTGATGCCCCAGGCTTCTTTCTGATTGGTGAAGCTGAGTTTCCCGGTATTCCGAAACATATAATTATACAGGTTGGTAGAAGGCATTGCCTGCACCAGGTCCATGAGTTTCGCAGGTTCACGGTCAATGGCTTTTCTTACTTTGTAATCACCCCAGTACCGAAGAAAATCTTTGTTGGTGTAATCACGCAGATATCCATTGGTTATAAAAAGATCTTTGTATCCATCATTGTCAAAGTCGGCAAAGAGCGGGCACCAGCTCCAGTCGGTATTGGATACTCCTGCGAATTGAGCAATTTCGCTAAAGGTTCCATCTCCATTATTCAATTGCAGCATGTTGCGCATGTATTGCTTGTGCAATTGCTGACTGGTCATGAGTTCAAAGGATTCATAATTCTCCTGGAGTTGTAATAATTTCTGCCGCTTATTGTCTTCCGGCATCATATCCAGGTTGATCAGGTCGGGCAGGCCATCGTTATTGAAGTCAGCTATATCAGCGCCCATGGAGAATTGCGCAAGGTGGCGAAAGCAGTCTCCCGCTACATCCTTAAACGTACCATCTTTATTATTGAGATAACAATAATCCGGTTCATTGTAGTCGTTGGTAACATATACATCCTGCCAGCCATCCTGGTTGATATCCGCCACCACAATACCTAATCCATAGGTTAGTGGATTTTGCCTGATGCCGGCGGATGCAGATACATTAGTAAATTTATTATTGTCGTTGCGATAGAGTTTACAACCGGCCAGTTCATCCACATCTTTACGATACCTGGCCAGCTCCATATTATCAATCTTCTTGTTGCTGTGATTCAGCAGGAACATATCCAGGTCGCCATCATTGTCAAAATCAAAAAAGGCGGCCTGTGTACTCAGACTTTTATCATCCAGTCCGTACGCTGCTGCAGCCTCAGTAAAAGTGGAATTTTTATTATTGATGAACAACTGATTGCGGCGCATATCATCCTCGCCTTTGCCGGAATAACAGACATAGATATCCAGCCAGCCATCTCCATTTACATCGGCCATGGTAACACCGGTTTTCCATCCACCCTGCCTTCCTTTTAACTGGGAGGAAGCCTGTTGGGTGATGTCTTTAAATTTCCGATTGCCCAGGTTCAGAAAGAGTTTATTCTCGCCCATATTGGCGGTAAAAAAAAGATCTGGCAATCCATCATTGTTGATGTCTCCTACCGCAGTACCTCCTCCATTAAAAAAGTATTCATAAGAGAGTACATTCAGCGCTTCCGTTTCCACGATGGTATTGCTGAATTTCAATCCGGTTTGTTCAGCGGGAAGTACTTTGAAACGGGTATCCTGGGCATTCGCGGCAAGCGTGAAAACCAGCAGCAGGGAAAAAGAAAGCAATCGGTTCGAAAAGGTTTTCATGATACATTCAATTTAAGAAACTAATTGCAATCAGGTTCTTAAAAAAAGAACAGGACCGTCACATGGACAGCCCTGTCTTACGCTACATACTAAGAGAACTGCATCTTTCTGCTTAGCGAACAAGCAATATATTAGTTGGCAGCATCCCACCAAACTCTACCAGTCCAGTTGTCACCACCCTGAATATCACCGATACCAGCCTGGTAACTCGGGCCATTCAGAACAGCTTCGTTCAATGGAATAATCTGGCGACGGGGAATCTGACCGCTGGAGAAACCACCAGGGAAGGAAACCGGAGTCAGATTCGGGAATCCTGATCTTCTCCAGTTATTCCAAGCTTCAACAAAGCTGAAGTAGGAACCAGTGGTTGCCCAATATTGTTCGTTGATCATCTTCAGTGATGCGTTCAGGCTTGAAACATCCAGGGGATTGGCTGCTGCATAAGCATCTGCAGTTGCTGCAGAGATAGCTGCAGACGCATCCATAGTTGCCAAAGTCTGAAGTGCTGCAGACAGACCATTCCGGTAATGCAAAGCTGGATTACCTGGAACTGTCCAACCTCTTGCAGATGCTTCTGCTAACAGGAAGGAAGTTTCAGCAGAAGTCATCACAATCAAAGGTGCATTCAGATTAGTGGTAAGAGCTGAACGTGGACGGCTATATCTTCCGATTGGAGAGAAATCACCACCAGTACCAGTACCACCCGGATAACCAGGTGCGTTAGTGATGTCCTTATCACCTTCGTTCATATCATATCCATTCGGTAATCCCAATTGAATACCAGCTGTGTTATCACCAGCGATAGCAACATTCGAAGCCGCTGCAATACCTGCAGGTGGAATTTCGGCTACTGCAGTCAAGCGGGGATCATTGTTAGCTTTCAGGAAGTCAATGAAGTTTTTGCTCCAGCGAACCTGGTAGAAGTCATCCGATACGCGAATAGCGGAGGAGTTCGGGTTACCATATCCGTTAGCAAAATCCATGCGTAACACATAATTATCCTCCACGCTTGACATTGGTCCGCCAGCTGCTGCTTTTTCAGCCCACTGTCTGGCTGCTGCGGCATCTACTTTAGTCATACGCATCGCCATGCGCAACATCAGGCTGTAGCCCATTTTTTTCCACTTGGCAATATCACCTGCATAGGTAGAGATATCGCTGGTATTGAAACCAGGCTGTGAAGTAGAGAAGCTGTTGAGGGCTGTTTCCAATTCAGCCAGTAGTCCCAGGTAAACATCTCTTTGGTTGTCGTACTTCGGAGAATTTATTCCCTCATCTCCTCTCATTGCTTCACTGTAAGGAATGGGTCCATAGAGATCCGTAATAAACGCAAGGTGCATTACCTGTACAATTTTAGCTGCACTTCTAACATTTACAGCAGCAGGATTATCACCAAGCAGTTTCAATAACTGCTGAGCCTGGGTTGCACCAGTAAAGCTATTATTCCAGCTGTTCGCAGTGTAGGAGTTAATGTTACTAGATGGAACATACTTGTCCATGTTGGAATAATAGGTAGCACCACCGGTTGAAGTGGAGGCGAGTAATTGTACCCAACCAGCCTGAAAAAGGAGGCTTCCGGCATACCCTGTCATGGTACCAATATAACTCCGCTGTGCTGAAGGTAATAGATAAGCACCATTAAACTTTTCAGGTGAAACCTGAAGGGGGTTCGTATTTAGTTCTTCAAATCCCTTCGTACAGCCAACCTGTAAGCCAGCCAGCAGAATTCCAGAATATATGAGTAGTTTTTTCATGTTCAAAAATTTTAGTTTTGACTTCCATTTTTAAAGCGGAGGTTCAGGTTAAATCCAAGCGTACGGGCAGTTGGCAAACTGGTTCCTTCAATTCCAAGATATCTGAGGTTCGCTCCAAAAGAAGCTTCTGGATCGATATTGTCAGATTTTCTCATAAAATAGAAGAGGTTACGTCCAACCAGTGAAAGGGTTGCTCCTCTGAACAGGGGAACCTTGTTGAAGAGATTATCCGGGAAGTTATAAGCCAAATTAACCTGACGCAGTTTTACGAAATCACCATCCAGTACGTTGGTTTTGGTAATTCTACGAGCGAGTTCAGTGTAATAATTCTGAGGATCAGCAGCAGTAGTGTTTTGCTGACCATTCTCGAGGAATCCAACGGTAATTCCAGTTTCACGACCTTCCAGTGTCATCTTGTGCAAGCCACGAGTCATAGCATAGTGCTGCGTAGCTGACAGAATCTTGTTTCCGTAATTGAAATCAATCAGGAAAGAGAAAGTGAAACGCTTGTAGTTGAATTCGTTATTCCATCCACCATAATGAGTTGGAAGTGTGCTACCCATTGGGATCAGGTTACCACGCAGTGGTAAACCAGAACCGTCCACCAGGATATCACCTTTGGCATCATAACGATAATCAAATGCAAAGATCTGAGGACCTGCATATCCTTTAGCAAATGCAGTCACCGCGTTACCTATTACCGCACGGTTTGTACCCAGATTCAGGTTCGTTCCAAGCGGGTTGGTGGAAAGAATTCTGTTCCGAACATAAGTAAAGTTCAGAGAGGAAGTCCAGCTAAAGTTCTTGGTCTGAACCGGAATCGCAGTCAGCTGAATTTCAATACCTTTATTCTGAGTACCACCTGTTCCTACGAAACCACTGGTGAATCCGGAAGAGATACTGTAAGCAGCCGGCATGATTTCATCTCTTGTTTCACGTGTATAAGCTGCGAAGTCAAGATTCAAACGACTGTTGAAGAAACGCAGGTCAAAACCAATTTCAAACTCAGTTGCAGCAAATGGACGTAATAGACCGTTTGGCAGAGACTGGTTATAGTTTCCAAGAGGTAAACCATTATATGTATTACCCAAACCGTAATAGAGTGATGTAGTGTAGGGATCCTGAGGTTCACCACTGGTTTGTGCAAAAGAGGCTCTGAACTTACCATAATTTAATGCTTTCGCATTCAGCAAATCATGGAATACAAAACTGGCAGAAACAGAGGGCGTAAAGATACCCGCAACATCCGTTGGGAAAGTTGAGTAAGCGTCATAACGACCAGTAGTACTCAGGGTAATCAGGTTCTTGTAAGCAAAGTCAAGTGAGTAGAATGCAGAATTCACCTGCTGCTTGGAGAAACCATAACCCCTGTTAAAGTTAACTACGTTGTTGAACGTGTACTGATAAGGTACAATGAATGGACCACCACCAATTGATACACTCTCAAATCTGTTTACTCTTTTGTTTGCACCCACTGTGAAGTCCATAGAGATATCATCAGTCAAGTCGCGGTTACCACCAATCAACGCTTCATAGTTGATCTCTGTAATCTGAGATTTTCCGATGCCGTTCAAACCACCGCGACGATCCTGCGAGTAGGCAGTTCCCCAGGGTGTTACACTGAAACTATTGTCATCGGAATTGTCATATCCCATACGACCCTGAACATACAACCACTTGAATATGTCGTACTTAACAGATGGAGTTACGATTATACGACGACGGCCCAGGTCATTTCTGAATTGATTTACTACGAAATAGGGGTTGGTAACGAAAATATCATCACTGAAAACAACTTCGTTTCCAGTTGTTGGATCAAATCCGGGAGCCAGCCAGCGAATGTCAACGTTGTTGGCCAGGAAGAATCCATTGTTGGCATTCAACGGTCCATCACTCAGATATGGACGGTTTTGT
>JAGKTB010000331.1:0-3420 GCA_018993145.1 Flavihumibacter sp. | reverse complement strand
AACAGCCTGGAAGAATCGGTATCTTCAAAATTCAACAATCACCTCAAATCAGGTAAATTATCCGGATCAGCTTTTGTAAGGATTTACCTGCCGCTGGCTGGTATCATCAAATGGTAGCACGCAAATGCATTGAACCCGGTTGATTAATATCCTTATCATATTAAAGAAACAGTAATCGTATGAAAATCTGGAACCGTGCTTTTCGCTTATTGCTCACCGTTAGTTTTCCAATTTATTCGAATGCCCAGAACATTCAGGAAGACGCAATTCGCATTTATCTCACCGGTGATTCTGCTGATGTACAAACTACAACCAAACCCGGACTACTGCTTGCTGGAGGCAGTACGGATGTTAATTCCGCGATGCTTTGGTTGTTGGAACGGTCTGGTGGCGGAGACGTGGTCGTGATCCGATCCTCCGGAGCCGACGGCTACAACCAGTACTTGTTTGACCTTGCAAAAGTAAATTCCGTAGAAACCATTCTGATCAATAGTCGGGATAAAGCATTCTTACCTATAGTGGCAGAAAAAATCCGTAAAGCTGAACTTTTATTTATTGCAGGTGGCGATCAATGGAATTATACCCGTTATTGGAAAGATTCTCCCGTTGAAGACGCAATCAACTTTTTAATTAACGAAAAGAAAGTGCCTGTAGGCGGCACCAGCGCCGGTTGTGCAATCCTGGGCGACTATTATTTTGCTGCCCAATACGGTACCATTCAATCGGAAACTGCACTTGAAAGTCCTTACCATATTGCCAACGCAATTGGCAGAAAAGATTTCATCGTAGCCCCAATCTTGCGTAATACCATCACAGACTCGCATTACAGTCAGCGCAACAGGCAGGGTCGACATATCAGTTGGCTGGCAAGGTTGTTGAAAGAAGAAAAAACCAAAACAGTCCGCGGCATTGGAGTAGATGAAAAAACAGCAGTAGCTATCGATGAAGCGGGATGGGCAACTGTCTTTGGAAGCAACGAAGCCTGGTTTATTTGGAATGAAGCTGGCAAGCCTGAGGTGTGCGAACCCGGAGAGGCGCTACACTGGAGTTCATCCAAGGCCCCGGTCAGGACCTATATGATTAAAGGTTCAATAGAAGGAAACGGTCGTTTCAATCTGAATAACTGGAAACAAATGGAGGGCGGCACCACCAGGCAGCTAAAAGTTGAGCAGGGAGTCTTACGCTAACTCTACTTTTTTGTTTCCGTAAAGAAGATAATAACCTCCGAATAACAGCAGACTGAAAAACAGTGTGGAATAAACGCTTATGGGGTAAAATGGCAGTCCGTCTATATAGGTTGCCATCAATCCGGCAAAGGATTTGGGATGTCCCCATCCGCCACCAAATACCCATACACTAAAATTGGATAGTAGAAAATATACGGTTGGTGCAGCTACAGACGCGAGCCCTACCTGCAGTACATTGATCTTTTTAATATAAAAACCAATCACCGTCATCAATGCAAAGAGTGCGTAGTTCAAAACCTGTCCACTGTAAAATCCCTGCGTTGTTGTAATTCCAGCCTTGTACAGTCCATGATACAGAAGATCACTTAGAAACATGGAGAATATTGGCAAGGCGAAAGCCCACTTCTTATCCCTGATCAGCGCGCCACCAAATATGGCCATAGCCAATTGAGGAGCAAATCCAAAAGGGCGGGACGGAATAATGCGGTATACGGCGGCAACCACAATCAACAGTACAAATGATACTATCAGAGATTTATTCAGTTTCATATTCTAATGCTCGAATGTTAAGGATCAGGCACAAAAATAGGGGATTTTCACTTGGCAGCGGCAGGTACCGTGGCCCGAAAAGCCTGGCAGCCCCCCGCTGTGGAAATCTTTACGCTAGCTCCTGCTGTCAATAATACAGATTGCCCCCTGGACATCTTTTGAGAATATCCAGTGCCTTGCTCGCAGATTTCAAGTTCCCCCTCCAATACCAGTATGATGTCTGTAGTATCCGTTGTAAGCTGTAGTCCTGCAGCGGCTGGCAGCTCCAGCAAATGCAGTTCAAAATCATCCGCCGGTGTCAGGAAAGCCTTCTCAAAGGGCTGAACATCCGTTCCTTCCAACAGTTCCGGAACACAGGGCTCAAATCTTACGTGTTTCATTAATTCTGGCACATCCACGTGTTTGGGGGTAAGCCCACCTCTCAACACATTATCGGAATTTGCCATAATTTCCACATTCTGACCTTCCAGGTAAGCATGCAAAACGCCTGCATCCTGAAATATCGCCTGTCCTTTTTTCATTTCTACCAGGTTCAACAAGTAGATGCTGAAAATTCCACGGTCAATCCTTCCCGGCTGATTATAGGTAATGGCAGCTCTCGCGGCCCAGAAATCCGGATTGAACTTCGCCAAGCTACCGGCATGATAAGCAGGCAGGATACGATCGAGCAAAGGTTGCAAACGCGCAACTACTTCTTCATCCGGCATCTCCATAACCGTACGATATAATTTCGCATACTCACTCTCTGCAAATACTTCCAGTAAAAATTGAAGTTCTGAACGCGCTGTCAACACCTCTTTCAATGATGCAGCTTCTCTGAATCCATGCAATAACCAGAATTCCCCTAAGGCATATGCCAGTTCAGGTTTGTGATTGTCGTCTTTATAATTGCGATTGGAGGCTGTCAACGCAACACCTGCCGCATTTTCAGCTGCATAACCCTTCCTGGCATTTTCACGTGTTGGATGCACCTGGATACTCAGCATGTCTTTAACATCCAGTACTTTCAGCAGATAAGGGAGTCGCCCGAATGTGGACTGAACAGCAGCCCCCAACAATTGGGGATGTTGCTGCAGCAACGTATCCAGCTTTGCTTCTCCATTCACGATGGATGGCGCCTGCACATGGGCACCCAGCCAGTATTCAGCAGATGGTTGTCCGGCTTTAACCTCCCGTGATAACAAGGTTGGTATATAGGTAAAACCACCCCATTGATAAGGCTGCACCGTTCCTTCCAGATCAAATAACTTATTTTGAATATCCATAGCGCGCCGAAATTAGGACAAAATCAGTGAGTGAAACAGGCAAATCTGCATACTGGAAAATTGGGCGAACAGGAAGCCATTAAGTTTCTGGAAAATCTTGGGCACCGCATCCTGCATCGCAATTGGAAATACTTCCGAAAGGAAATTGATATTATTTCCTGTTGCAACGAAGTATTACATTTCACAGAAGTAAAAACGCGCACCGGTGATGGTTTCGGCTCCCCGGAAAGCGCCGTGAATACCAAAAAAATTCAACATATCCAATCAGTTGCGGCCGCATTCCTGGAGGTACATCCTTAATGGAAACGCATCAGCTTTGATGTGCTTGCTGTTGAATTAAAACAGGATGAAATAAAGATCCGGCATTTCCAGGATCTTTCTTAGCGAACGCGGCTGATCTGAACCAGTGATAATGTCGC
>JAGKTB010000330.1:0-7379 GCA_018993145.1 Flavihumibacter sp. | reverse complement strand
AAACAATGCAAACAAGGGAAGGATTCCAAGAAGAATTCGGTTATTCATAGTCGTGATCAAAGGATTTCGTTTACATGGATACGGATATTCTCAGCTATTTTTTCGGTTGGTACATCATTGGCATCGCCACCAAATGGGTCTTCAATTTCTTCCGCGATCAGCTCCAGACTGGCGAGCACATAAAAGATAAATGCCACAACCGGAATCACCAGGTACCCCATGTTGAATACAAACCCAATGGGCAGTGTGATCACATATATGAAGATGAATTTTTTAATGAACACACTGTAGGAATAGGGGATCGGTGTATTCTTGATTCGTTCACAGGCACCACAGATATCGGTAAAGGATTGCAGTTCTGCATTAATGGTGATGAGCTGATCTCCCGTAATTACATTTTTCCGGTAGAGCTCCTGCACTCTTCGCAGCATCAATGCTGCTACCTGGTTGGGCAGGTGCCTGGATTGATCCACTGCCAATTCCGGATGATCAATTTCATCCAGCGCCAGCCTTGTTTTCTCTGAGCGAAGATGATCTCTGAGCATGCTGGCATAAAGCGCAATTGACTTACGGAAAAAATTTCGGGTTACATGATCATCCACAGCTAACATACTATCCAGCTTCAATGCAAGGTTGCGGGAATTGTTGGTCAATGCTCCCCAAAGTTTTCTTCCTTCCCACCAACGATCATAAGCTGTATTGGTGCGAAATACCAGCAACATGGATATCGCAAAACCCAGCAGGCTATGCATGAGGGATATCTGTTTCAGGTGACTGTTCTGTGATAACTTCAATACTTCCACTTCAACATAGGCAACACCCCATGAGTACAATGATATCAATGCGATTAATGGTAACAATTGCCGGATTGTATCTGCCTTGTGAAACTTAAACAGGACAGAGAGCCAGTCTTTGGTGTTATAAGATATCATTGGTTAATTGGGTTGGGTAGTAAAGCGATAGCCGCGTAAAAAATCCTGGATGCTCATTCTTTTTTTGCCCTGCAATTGTACTTCTTCCAAATGAATGTATCCATCCGGTGTAGCAAATTTCAGGTAAGTAGCGTGGTCGGTTTCAAATTGTCCGGGTGCGATTGCCGGTTGGGTTTTTTCTTTTTTGGTTTTAAATACTTTCAGCGTCTTTCCTTCCAATGAAGTAAAGGCAGCAGGGTAGGGTGATAATCCCCTTACCAGGTTGTGAATCGGATCTACATGCTGAAACCAGTTGATATGGCAGGTTTCTGTAAAAATCTTGGGAGCGTGTTTGGGTGGATGGGTGCTATCCACCAGTTTGGTCTGTGGTATCTCATTGATGCTTCCATTGGCAAGTCCTTCAACAGTTTTCACCAGCAAATTGGCTCCCAGTTCTTTCATTCGGTCGTGCACAGAGCCTGCATCTTCGTCTTCACCTATGGGCATGCGTTCCTGCAATAAAATATTGCCGGTATCAATTTCATGCTGCAGTTTAAAGGTGGTTACACCGGTTTCTTTTTCTCCATTGATCACAGCCCAGTTGATGGGTGCAGCTCCCCGGTAGTTCGGAAGTAAAGACCCATGTACATTGATCGTTCCCATAGGTGGCCGGTTCCATACCATTTCAGGCAACATCCGGAAAGCGACTACCACCTGCAGATCTGCTTTCAAGTGATCAAGTGCTTCCAGGAAATGTGGGTCGCGCAATTTTTCAGGCTGTAAAACAGGGATATGATGTGTCAGCGCAAATGCTTTCACAGCGCTGTGCTGCAATTGCAACCCTCTACCAGCCGGACGATCGGGTGCTGTTACAACTCCAACGATGTTACATCCCGCACGTACCAGCGCATCCAGGGAAGCAACTGCAAATTCCGGCGTGCCCATAAAAACAATTCGCAGAGAGCGATAATCCATACTATGAATTTAGTAAGAAGGGTTAGGGATAAATCAGGTAACGGGCACGAATCTTTTTGAAGTTTTCCAATCCCGGTTGCCAGGATGCCCTGATCTCTTCCATGGTTTTTCCATCTTTAATTTGTTGCATCAACTGACTGTTGCCCGCCAGTTTATTGAAGAAATAAGCGGTTGGTTCAGCATTTGGTTTGCCCAGGAAGAAGCTGGCTTTATCAGGAAACAGGCGATAAGCTTCCAGCAGGTAATCCAGTTGCATTTGGTTGCCAACTTTTGACAGCACCACAGCTGGTTCCGCAGCAAGGTTCCAGCCGTAACATAACTGATCTTTCAGTTTGGGATTTTTAGCGCCTTCTTTGGAACGCGGCGTGAAGGAATACAAATTCTTTGGAAGAGATGGATGACCAAATACCTGGAAAGGGTAATCGGTTCCCCGGCCTTCACTTAATACTGTTCCTTCAAAAAAACAGGTGGAGGCATACCAGTATATGGATGACATATCCGGCAGGTTGGGAGAGGGCTTTACCGGTAACTGATACTTACTCTCGTGTGTATAATTTTTACAGGGGATCACGGTGAGCTGGAAGCCTTCTGTAGACAGATTGGTGTTCAGCCATTTTTCACCCAGCAGCATTTTGGCATACTCTCCAATGGTCATGCCATACACCACAGGTACAGGCTGCATGCCCACAAAAGAGCGATAGGGTTTTTCAAGAATGGGGCCATCAATATAAAAACCATTCGGGTTGGGGCGGTCCAGCACCATGAGTGGTTTTTTAGCTGCAATCGCTGCCTCCATAAATTCTTCCAGTGAAGAAATGTAGGTATAAAATCGAACGCCAACATCTTGAATATCAAATACCAGGATGTCTACTGCGTCCAGGTCTTCTTTTTTGGGAATCCGATTTTTGCCATAGAGTGAAATCACCGGGATGCCGGTTTTAGGATCTACCGTATTGCCCACTTTTTCTCCTGCATCAGCAGTTCCGCGGAATCCATGTTCCGGAGAAAAGAGGCGGGTGATGCGAACGCCTTTTTGCTTTAAAATATCCACCAGGTGGAGCGTATCATATACAACGGTGGTCTGGTTGGCAAAAATTCCAACCCTCAGCCCTGCTAGTTTGGGCAGGTACTGATCGAATTGTTCAGCGCCCGGTTCAATCCTTTGTGCAAAAAGATCAGCGCCGGCAAACAGGCAGCAAAGCAGTACAAAAAAAATCCTTTTCATGGCTCAAATATAACGGTTTGGTAGCAGGCGCTCTGCCGCTTTTCCCTTACCTTGTGCCCTGATTTGATCAATTTAAATTTTTTTTATGCAACAAGTACAGTCTGGCGATACCGTAAAGGTTCATTACCATGGTCGCCTTACCGATGGAACCACTTTCGATAGTTCAGAAGGTCGGGATCCATTAGAGTTTCAGGTTGGGAGCCAAATGGTAATCGCTGGTTTCGACAACGGTGTGATGGGGATGGTTGTGGGAGATAAGAAAACCGTGCATATTCCTGTTGACGATGCGTATGGTCCCAAGAATCCGGATATGATTATCGAATTTCCAAAAGAGCAGGTGCCTGCTGATATGCCACTCGAAGTGGGTATGCGTCTGAATCTGAATAATAGCCAGGGCCAGGTGGTTCCTGTTGTTATTACCGAGATCCAGGAAACAGCTATCCTGCTGGATGCCAATCATCCGCTGGCTGGTGAAGATTTGGTTTTCGACATCGAACTGGTTGAGATTGTTGGTGCACCTTCCCGCATCATCATGCCCTAATCAGGTTTGATTCAAGTAATTAAAAAGTGGTTGTCCCTAGGGCAACCATTTTTTGTTATGTTGCTTTCTGTAAACCCAAAATAGCACAGCCGTTACCGTTAGGCATAACAGGGTGTTAAGTAAGGATGCTTCGAATCCGAATTTTCCTCCTGTCCATAGTTCAGCGCCCTGCTGGGATTGACTTAAGACAGATGGCAGACTCAATCCACTCACTCCAAATCCTAATACAGGTCCCTGTAAAAAATTCCAGGTAAAATGCAACCCGATACCAAACCAGAGGTTGCGTGTATAGAGATAATTCACGCCTAATAACAAACCTGCAAGGAATACATTAAAGGTGCCCAGTAAGGATCCATTTGGATTGGTGCCATGAAAAAATGCAAAGATCACCGCCGTGATTACCCAGGCTTTTACAGGATGTATACTTTCCATCAGGTTGTGCTGGATATATCCCCGAAAGGCCAGTTCTTCATAAACAGCCACTATCATCATTAACAGCAGGGAATAAAAAAATGCGCTACTGTTCCATTCTACTCCAGCCCATTCAATAGCACCCAGTATAAGTAGTCCGCAGGTGCCTGTTCCTAACATTGCTACCGCGAATAAATTCCCTACTGCAAAATCAGTTTCATATCCTTTCCACTTCCAGCCCATAGAAAGAATGCTTTCCTGGTCTACGAGTTTTCGCAGGCTAAAGGCCAGTAAGGTTGTTAGCGCTGCCAGGAATATAGTGGTTAGATAGATGTCCAGTCCGAGTAGGGTGCCGATCCATCCACCACCTATCAATAGACTCAAAAAAAGTGTCGTAAATAGGATCGCTCTCGTGGTTCCGGGCAGGTTCCAGCTTTTTCCCTTCTGTAGCTTTGCCATCAATACAGTAATTTGAGCCGAAATTTAACCAATCATGCCGGAAATGGTTCGAACAGCAGTAAAAGATCGGTTGCTTCGATATGTTCAGATCGATACACAAAGTGATCCGCTCAGTACTTCCCAGCCCAGTACGGAAAAGCAGAAGGACCTGTCGCGTTTGCTGGTGAAGGAACTGCTGGCCATGGGTATCCAGGACGCTCACCTGGATGAACACGGTTACGTATATGCGACGATCCCGGCTACCAGTACCCGAAAAGTTCCGGTGATCTGTTTTTGCTCGCATGTGGATACAGCCCCTGACTGTAGTGGTACAGATGTGCAGCCAATTGTGCATACAGCATATACTGGCGCACCCATCGTATTGCCTCAGGATCCATCCCAGGTAATCACTATTGAAGAGCATCCTTACCTGAAAGAAAAAATCGGGGACGATATCATTACTGCTTCTGGCTCTACCTTGTTAGGTGCAGATGATAAAGCAGGTGTAGCCATCATCATGGAGCTGGCAGCCTACTTAGTATCCAACCCGCAGCTGCTTCACGGCGAAATTAAAATCCTGTTTACCCCGGATGAAGAAATCGGCAGGGGAGTGGATAAAGTGAATTTGAAAAAACTGGGTGCCGATATCGCCTATACCCTGGATGCCGGTGAACTTGGCAGCCTGGAAGATGAGAACTTCTCCGCAGATGGCATGACGGTTTATTTCCATGGGATCGCAGCACATCCCGGATCAGCAAAAGGTAAACTAATCAATGCCATCAAACTGGCAGGAGAATTTGTTGCGTCGCTGCCCAAAGAAAAACTGACCCCTGAAGGTACTGAAGGCAGGGAAGGTTTTGTGCATCCGGTACGCATCACCGGATCCGCAGAATTGGCCCAGGTGGATTTTATTATCCGCGACTTTGAAACACAGAAACTGGGTGAACATGAATTTCTGCTGCAACACCTGGCAGATGAAATCGTATTGAAATACCCCGGCGCCCGAACTACCTATGAAGTGAAGGAACAATACCGCAACATGAAAGAAGTGCTGCAGCATCATCCGCAGGTGACAGCCCTTGCAGAACAGGCTATGCTCAACTGTGGCATTCAGCCAAGGAAATTTCCTATAAGAGGTGGAACAGATGGTGCGCGCCTTTCCTTTATGGGACTTCCCTGTCCAAATCTGTTCACGGGAGAAATGTCGCTCCATAGCAAACAGGAATACGTAAGTGTGCAGGATATGGAAAAATCATTAGCAGTATTGGTAGAATTGGTGCAGCTTTGGGAAAAGAACGCTTCAGAATAGTTATATTAAACTCAAAATTCGAATATGTTAGATCTTCTTACTTCCAGTTGGTGGATTCTTATAGTAATCCTGGTGGTATTCGCCGGATTGAAAACCATTAACCAGGGTACGATTGGAGTGGTTACGATGTTTGGTAAGTACCGGCGTATCCTCTTACCCGGACTTAATTTCATCATTCCTTTTATTGAACAGATCTCCAAAAGGGTGTCAGTGCAGAACCGTTCTGTAGAACTGGAGTTCCAGGCGGTTACGGCAGACCAGGCAAATGTTTATTTTAAAAACATGTTGCTCTATGCCGTGCAGAATGAACAGGAAGATACCATCAAAAAAGTGGCTTTTAAATTCATCAGCGACCGCGATCTGATGCAGGCCTTAAGTCGCACGATTGAAGGAACCATCCGTTCTTTTGTAGCTACCAAACGCCAGGCGGAGATTTTGGCCCTCAGAAAAGAAATCGTGGAGTACGTAAAAGACCAGATCGACCAACTGCTGGAAGAATGGGGTTATCACCTGCTCGATCTCCAGATCAATGATATCACTTTTGACCAGGTAATTATGGATTCCATGAGCCGGGTGGTGGCATCGCATAACCTGAAAGCAGCTGCTGAAAACGAGGGACAGGCTTTGCTGATCACCAAAACCAAGGGTGCGGAAGCAGAAGGTAATGCCATCAAAATTGCCGCAGAAGCGGAAAGAGAAGCAGCCCGCCTGAGAGGCCAGGGTGTGGCACTCTTCAGAGAAGAAGTGGCCAAGGGTATGAGCGAGGCAGCAGATCGCATGCGCCAGGCCAACCTGGATACCAATGTGATTCTATTCAGTATGTGGACTGAAGCCGTGAAAAACTTTGCTGAATATGGTAAAGGGAATGTTATTTTCCTCGATGGAAGTGCCGAAGGAATGGAGAAAACCATGAAGCAAATACAGGCCATGATGGTTAAGCAGGTAGGTGCCTGATCCGGTGGTGGTATAATCTTTAGAATTCCTTAGCAAATAATAGCCTTATTTTCACACCCGACAAAAGAATAAACCAACCAGATGAATTTGTTTCTTCTTCAGATTGCAGATACGGCCCAACAGATCGCCAATGCTGCCCAGGCTGCTACCAATGAAAACAACGATCTCAGTATGATCAATCTGCTCTTCCAGGGCGGCCCGCTGATGATTCCCCTGTTTTTATTGCTGGTAGTTGCTGTGTATTTCTTTTTCGAGCGTTACCTGGCCATCAATAAAGCAAGTAAGATCGATGAGAATTTCATGAGCATTATCAAGGATCATATCCTGAGTGGCAATGTAGCTGCAGCACGATCACTGGCCAAGAATACCAATAACCCAGTAGCGCGCATCATTGATAAAGGCATTCAGCGTATTGGTAAACCCATTGATGCCATTGAAAAAAGCATGGAGAATGTAGGGCGCTTGGAAATGTACAAACTGGAAAAAAATCTTTCTGTGTTGTCGCTGGTTTCCGGCATTGCACCCATGTTTGGATTCCTTGGTACCATTGTAGGGATGGTGCAGTTGTTCTATGGCATTTCTTCTACCGGTGAATATACCCTCAGCACCATTGCC
>JAGKTB010000329.1:0-3092 GCA_018993145.1 Flavihumibacter sp. | reverse complement strand
ACCGACTGATAACTGAAATAGCTGAACAGCGCCTCTTCACTAACTAAGGGTTTACCTGGGAGTACAGTCAGCAATGAACGGATTTCTGAGGCAAAACTAAAAAAAGTTGTATGCTGGCTGTAATACAAAGGTTTTACTCCCAGCCGATCACGAACTATGTACAACTCCCGGGTTTGTTGATCCAAGATAGCAAAACTGAACATACCCTTGAGTTTGGGTAGGAGATCCAGTCCCCAACGTGCCCACCCCTCCATCAACACTTCAGTATCGCCAGTGCTTTTAAAAGTATGTCCGGTCAGAGTGGCACGGATTTCTCTGAAATTATAAATTTCCCCGTTAAATACGCCACAGAAACGTCCATTGCTGCTATAAGCCGGCTGATTGCCAGCAGGAGATAAATCAATGATGGCCAGCCTGCGATGACCTAGTGCAACCGGTCCTGAAATGACTAGTCCATCGGCATCCGGTCCCCGATGTGCCATTGCTTTAGTCATGCGAAAAATGGCATCCCTGGAAGGAGATTCCTGATTAAATTGGTAAATTCCGGCTATCCCACACATTTAAAAGATCTTGAAAGTAAATACGTTTAATTTGCAATGCTAAGTATGAATATGAAAAGAAAAAAGTTAGACTTCTCGCAGAAACTGGGCATTCTTTGCATATTCTCTGTATTTCTCGATAAGGCGATCAGAGGGGGTGGTCTCGCTTTTGACTTCTATTATTATTATCCTATTTTTCTACTATTCCTAATTTCATTGCTGCGTACACATGGAAAAATCAGCCTTCCCCCTTCCTGGTTCAATAAAGCGGTGGGTATATTATTTATAAGCGGCCTGATCGTAACTTATTATAAAAATATACTGGGTTATGAATATCTGAAACAGGTATTGGGGATATCTTTTAGTGCATTGGTTTATTACAATGTACTGGTTGTTTTTAGGTTTGATATCAATTACATCTTTGAGGTCTATCTGAAATTTTCTTTTTGGGTAGCGCTTCATGGTGTAATAGATAATATCCTGCATATAGCCGGAATCCATATGACCAATTATTCCATCGACGGACCATTTCGAATCCGGGAATATGGAATAATGGGAGAGCCCTTCTATCTGGCTATGGCATTAACTCCTGCCATAGTATATTATACCTGTTATTTTAAGCGAACCTATGAGCAGTCTAAATTCACATATCTTATTTTGCTGCTCTGTTATATGGTTACCTATTCCTCAACCGCAGTATTTGGATTTGTGCTGGCTGTATTGTGTTCACTCTACCTGAATGATTTTTTCAGTTTGAGAAACAGCAGGCTGATAATAGCACCTGTCCTACTGGGAGGACTGCTGATCTTTATTTCTTATCTGATCGAAAATGTAACACTGATCAACAAACGATACAACGATACTACCTCCCTGTTTTTCTCATCAGAAATTGATGTGAAAGAAGCTGGAAAATCCAACTCCAGCACTTTTGCGCTCTATTCCAATTACGTAATTGCCCGGGATTCTTTTCTAGACAACCCGCTATTTGGGTCAGGGCTTGGATCTCATCCGATCATTTACGAGCGGACTTTTTTAAAATATTTTCCTCCCAATTACCTGAAGGGATATGGTGCCCAGAATAAGCAGGATGCCAATTCACGTTTTTTACGATTGATGTCAGAAACTGGCCTTGTTGGACTGGTGATTTTTTTTGCCGGGGTAATAGTTTTTTTTGCAGGTAAAAAATGGATTGTAAACCTGCCTTCTAAAGAATTAGCTTCCATCAACATGGCCATCTTTGTGTACATAATCCTAGGATTGATCCGAAATGGCAACTATATCAATGTAGGCTTTTTCTTATTCTTGTTTATGTATTTCAGTTCTTACAAACAATTACAACATTACTTCGGAACCCTGTTAAAACGCAGCAAGCGAAGCAGCCCAGGTTTCGGTTCGAATGCACTTGCCTGATTCCTGGCTGGCCAATGCCATTTGGATCAGTTCATCTGTAGATAGCGAATCCAGTTTTTTGAAAATTGCGAGGAGAGACGACTGATCATCCGGCTCAACAATCCAGCCATTTGCAGAATGGACAAAGGCTTCCGCTGCTCCGACCTTATTGCTAATAATTAGCGGATAACCGGCAGCGGCAAATTCATGTACAACCACTCCCCAGGGCTCTACCCGACTTAATAAAATAAACACACCGGTAGACCGAATAATCTGATCCCATTCTTCTTTCTGAACAAAACCAAGGTGTTTGATTTTAGGATGTTCTATCCGTTGATCATATTCTTCTCCTTTTCCAGCACACCAAAGTTCCCATTCATTGGGTTGCTCGGATTGCCAATGAATAAAGGCATTCCACAACTCCCGGTATCCCTTAGCCGGAATATATCTTGCCACACAAAGTAATATTTTGGGGAAATGCTTTCTTTTTTCAGGCAAAGTACTATTGCCAATGGAAAGAAATTTATCTGTATCACAGGAGTAAAATCCGGTTGTAATAACATTGTCGCTGAATCCCATTTTGCGGGCATATTCCTTTTGCTGGCGTCCCGGCACCCAAACCTTCTGGAAGATGGTTCTCAGTAACCAGCTGCCGGCCATGCGCAATGCATTTTGTTTGAGATTTCCGTACCAGTGATTATCCAGAGTAAGAACGCAGGTTGCTTTATTACGATACGAAAAGCAGGCTCTGACATACCATTTGTGAATCCATCCACTGCAGATGATTTTATCCGGCTTTACAGTTTCATCAATATAGCGGATAAAAGACGCATAGCTGTCGAATGCTGTGTATTGCCGGAACGTTCCGATGCCATCGAAATTAAATTTAAACGGTGCTTCCGGATTAACGGGGAAATGAATAATGAACAGCTTATCTTCCGGATGCATTTTTTTGGCTGCGCGCAAGCACGCGAGTGTATATTCAGCAAGTTCAGAATATAAAAACAAACAGGTCATTGATTTTTTTCTATCCATTCCAGTTCGATATAGTCTAATAAAGCCTTTCGGTCAGATTCGTTTTTTATGGTAAGCTGGCATTCGGCCTGTTCAGGAATTCGGATCAGCCAATCTTTTTTCCAGAAGGAAGCGAGGGTTTGCTGTTGG
>JAGKTB010000023.1:0-6700 GCA_018993145.1 Flavihumibacter sp. | reverse complement strand
GATAATTAAAAATGATCAACTAATTTGACATAGGATTGAGCAGTTGATTTAAATATGAAAATGACATGAGATTAATATCACGTATACGTACAACCGAAAAATATATCTGGATTGCACTGTTTCTGATTTCTTCTGCCGCAGTTGCTCAGCAAAAAGATAGGTCACCTAATATTATTTATATCCTGGCCGATGATCTTGGATATGGCGACCTGGGTTGTTACGGTCAAACAAAAATCAAAACGCCTAATATCGACCAATTGGCGGCTGGAGGAAAAAAGTTTACGAGTTTTTATGCGGGCAGTACGGTTTGTGCTCCATCGAGGGCAGCACTTATGACGGGTTTGCATACCGGACATGTTTCGGTTAGGGGTAATGGTGAGTTCCCGCTTCCGAAAGAAGAAAAAATACTTCCGGAGTATCTGAAAGAAAAGGGATACGTGAATGGAATGATGGGCAAATGGGGATTAGGACTGCCCACTACCAGTGGTTCACCTGAACAGCGCGGATGGGATTATTTTTCCGGCCATGTACATCACGTGGAAGGTCATTACCAGCACCCGGATTCTGCCTGGCAGATCCAGGGAAATCAACTGAATAAGATTCGTATTCCCGGTGGCCAATATGCCAATGAATGGTTCACGAATGAAGCATTGAATTTTATCCGGAATGAAAAGGATCGTCCTTTTTTTCTGTATCTCTCCTTCACGCTTCCACATGCCGAACTGGTGGTGCCGGATCAATTCTTGCGACCCTATTTAAATGCTAACGGGGAGAGTCTTTTTGCTCCTGAAACAGCACACGCACCCGGACAGCACTATGGTCCGCAGCGATTTCCCAAAGCTGCTTATGCAGCCATGATTACTCAAATGGATACCTATGTTGGAAACGTAGTAAATGAAGTCAGCAAACTTGGACTGACGGATAATACCATTATTATTTTTACCAGTGATAATGGTACCCACCAGGAAGGTGGCAGAAAGCGGTCAGACGCAATGGACTATTTTAAAAGCAGTGGACCTTTAAACGGCATAAAGAGAGATTTATATGAAGGCGGTATCAGGGTGCCTTTTATTGTTCAATGGCCGGGTGTAATTGAAGCCGGAACCAGCACCGATCTGCCAGCTGCCAACTGGGACATCGTTTCCACTTTCTGTTCGCTGGCCGGAATACAGGTGCCGGATACGGATGGAATTTCGTTGGCACCGGTTTGGTTGAACAAAGCCAGGCAATCGCTACTGAAAAAGATGCAGAACAGGCCCTTTTACTGGGAGTTCTATGAGCAGGGGTATAAACAGGCTGTACGTAAGGGAAACTGGAAGGCCATTCGTTACTACCAGGGTGTGAATCCGGTTCGCACTGAATTATACAACCTGGAAACAGATCCGGGAGAAAACAAGAATTTATCTTCAGCTAATCAGCAGTTGGTAAAAGAATTGGAAGCTGAAATGGAAAAGCTTCGTAAACCTGCCAGCAATCCTGCTTTCCAGATAAAATAAAAAAAACCATAACCGGCACTAAGCTGGTTATGGTTTAACAAGTGTTCGGTGAAAATTATTTCACGTTTGCACTTACGATTTTTGCCAGATCAAACATAGAGATCTGATTTTTGCCGCCGAAGAGCGTTTTCAGTTTGGCATCCGCATTGATCATGCGTTTGTTGGTGCTGTCCTGAAGTTTGTTTTTCTTGATGTAATCCCAAATCTTCTTGGTGATATCCGGGCGGGAAGCAGGCTTGGCGCCAATTACATCAGCCAGTGCTGCACTCGGAGTTAAAGGTGCCATAAAGGCTGCATTGGGAGTGCGCTTTTTAGCAGCTTTTTTGGGAGCAGCTTTTTTAGCAGCTTTCTTAGGAGCAGCTTTTTTAGCAGGAGCGGCTTTCTTCGCAGCTTTCTTTGCAGGAGCAGCTTTCTTCGCAGCAGCTTTCTTTGCAGGAGCAGCTTTTTTAGCGGCAGCTTTCTTTGGTGCGGCCTTTTTTGCGGCGGCTTTTTTGGTTGCTTTGGCCATGACGGTCTATTTTATAAGATTTTTGTTTACCGGAACAATTTAGGCATTAATAGCAGATTGTTACCTGTTCTCCCTCGGGTGTTAATAAGTTACCCTCTATTTTGGGGAAAACGCCCCTTTTTTAGGCCTTTTTCCCGGGGAAAACACCGAAAAATGGTCCTTTTCCCTAGGGAAGGGACAATTAAATTGACAATTTGCCGCTCCCTTCTCCTGGGGTAGAGCCCTTCTTTGGACTCCTGTGCCGGCTTTTCGCTGGGATTTTAATCCGTTTTCTGGTGTATCAGTACGATTTCTCAGCCACCAAAAAATTGGGGTTTTGCTAATGAAATCCTAGCCGCAAAAGCGTCCCATAACTGATTTTATAGTTCGTTTATACATCACTGTTATTAAACATTACCCTGTTTATTTTTGTATTCTTGTATACCCATAACAGGTAGTGATTTCATGGAACTCATCATACAGAAAAGAATTCAGGAAACAAGGGATGCAGTGAGTCTTTCGATTGCAACTGCAGATGGAACTCCCATAGTTTACGAACCCGGACAATTTATCACACTGATTTTTACAACTCCATTTGGCGAAAAGAGAAGAAGTTATTCTTTTTCTTCTTCACCTGCTGCCGGTGATCCACCAACCATTACGATCAAAAAAATCACCAATGGAGAATTTTCTAGAAAGCTGGTAGAACTGTCCCGGCCTGGTGACCAATTGCGGGCTAGTGCTATAAGCGGCTTGTTCACACTTCCAAAACAAATCAATCCGGGACAACAATTTTTTTTCTTTGCTGCTGGTAGCGGGATTACGCCCTGCTTTTCTCTCATCAAAACCTTGTTGTATACTTCCTCCTGTCGAATCGTGCTCATCTATAGTAATCGCGTTCAGGAGTCAACTATTTTTTATAATGAACTGCTTGAATTAAAAGAACGATTCAAATTCCGGTTCGACATTCGTTTCCTCTTTAGTAATCTCTTTGATGTTTACAATAGTCGCCTTGGTAAATGGTTGCTTCCCCAACTGCTGGAGCAATACCGTAAATCAGAGAAAGCCCTGCTTCAATTTTATGTTTGTGGTCCATGGGACTATATGCAGATGGTTCAACTCACCCTCTTAAGTGAAGACATAAAAATCCAGCAGATTCATAAGGAGCAATTCAGTACTCTGCCCCGTATGAAAAAACCGGTTCCTCCTGATACCGATTCACATACAGTGCATTTTGATTTCAAGGATCAAAAGCATCGCTTAAAAGTTCAATATCCTGTTTCCATCCTGATGGCAGCCAAAGCAGCCGGTATCCCAATGCCTTACAGCTGCGAATCCGGGAGATGTGGTAGTTGTGTTGCTACCTGCACCAAAGGAAAAGTATGGATGGCTTACAATGAAGTGCTGATGGAGGAAGAAGTAAGTGCAGGCCGTTTCCTATGCTGCCAGGCCTACCCAATTGGTGGCGATATCGAGGTGCAGGTTTAATACAGCAGCTCCAGCAATGAATTCTTCACACGTATTGCTCCCGGTGATTCTCCTGTGTATTTTTTGAATACCGTACTGAAATATTGCGGGGAGGAAAAATTCAGTTCATAAGCGAGCTCGGTTAAATTCAGGGCAGGATCTGCTGCGATTTTTCGTTGTGCCAACTCAATCTTTTTTCGCTGCATATAATCCGCCGGCGTAAAACCGGTTAGCTCCTTGAATAAATTTTTAAATCTTGACTCAGATAAGTTCATTTCACGGGCCAGTTCAGATACAGAAGGATTTTCCGTGAGTTTGGCATCTATAAATTGGAGTACTTTATTCAATCGTTCGTTTTCAGCTTCTTTCGCCTGGCAATCGATCCGATCCAGCAGACATAGCAACAATTGCTGTATCTCCAGGTGAATCCGGATTCTTTTGATGTCCTCATCTTCCGGATTGGCTGCAATGGTATAAATATCTTCCAATACCCGTTTGATGTCTTTACTGCCACGGAAATGGCGCCGTTTCCGATCAATGATCAGGTTGCATAATTTCACCAGATTATTGGGAATAGATCTGTCCAGTTTGATCAGGATCCAGTACAGGCATCCCTTTTCTTCCGGATGACCACCAGAGCCATGTACTTCACCCGGATAATGAATAAACACATCCCCGCCTTTTACCAGGAATTGTTTTCCATTTACTTCAAAATACTGGCTGCCCTTGTCGTAATAACAGATTTCAATCATGCCATTATGCACATGATTGGGAAGTTTTTCTTCCGCTTTATTGTAATTGTATTTTCCAAGGATCTGTAAATCTTCAAATCCCAATTGTTTGAAATTGAGAATTTTTTTGCAGGATCCGGTTTCACGATCGAATAGCATGGCAAGCAGTTTTGGTTGGTAATCCGCACTCTCAAGTTAGGAAATACCAGTCAATTACGCAAGCCGATGATTTTATTGCGGATTTGGGACCGATTGCAATGCTTTTTTTACTACCGGCGCCACTTTGGTGCCCAGCAGTTCAATGGATTTCATAGCCAGTTTATGAGGAAGCGCTCCGATAGACATCTGCGCCAGGTACCGGGTATGCCCAAATAATTCGTGCTCATACAGTATCTTATCAATTACCTGCTGCGGACTACCCACCAGTAAAGCACCCTGTTTTCCTGCGGATGCATCATACTGGGCCCTGGATAATCCTGGCCAGCCTCTTTCTTTTCCAATCCGCGTCATCACATCCGCATAGGGCGGAAAGAATTCGTCGAGCGCCTGTTGCGAATTTTCGGCTATATATGTATGTGAGTTCACTGCCAGTTGCAGTTTGGCCGGATCATGCCCTGCCTGTACATACCGGTTGCGGTATAGTTGTGCATAGGGTTTGAACTGAGCCGGCTGTCCGCCAATGATAGCTAATGTCATCGGTAATCCATATTCAGCTGCCCGAACCACTGATTCCGGTGTTCCGCCAACCGCCACCCATATAGGTAAGCGCTCCTGTGCAGCTCTCGGGTATACACCCCTGTTAGGTATGGTCTGGGTTAGTTTGCCTTCCCACCGTATTTTCTCTTCTTCATTTATACGCACCAGCATTTCCAGTTTCTCTGCATAGAGCGCATCGTAATCTTTCAGGTTGTAGCCAAACAAGGGAAAGGATTCAATAAAAGATCCGCGTCCCGCAAGGATCTCAGCCCGTCCATCCGACAAAAGATCCACCGTAGCGAACTGTTGATAAACCCGCACGGGATCCTCAGAGCTTAATACCGTTACTCCTGATGACAATTTGATTCGTTTGGTCTTTACTGCCGCTGCCGCCAGCACAGTAGTGGGAGAGGAGACAGCATAATCCGGGCGATGATGTTCTCCTATAGCAAATACATCCAGCCCCAGCTGATCAGCCAATTCAATTTCTTCCAGTAAATCTTTCAATCGCTGTTGTGCTGAAACCGACTCCCCGGTGATTGGATGAGTTCCGAGATCAGCAAATGAACAGATTCCTATTTCCATACCTCTATTTTATATTTTTAGTTTTTCCTTGCGGGCAAATTGTTTGCGGGCTTTCTGGATTTCATCCAGGTGCGCATGTGCCCATTCCGATAACAGTACCAGTTGTTCGAGCAGGCTTTCTCCCAGGGGAGTCAGTGCATATTCCACGCGCGGTGGTCGCTCTGCATAAACAGTTCGCTTTACTAAACCATCTTCCTGTAAGGCCCTCAATGTTACCGTAAGCATGCGTTGAGAGATTCCTTCGATGGAGGATTTAAGCTCTGAAAACCGCAGGGTACCATGCTTGCCAAGCAACAGGATGCTGTGCATGGTCCACTTGTCGCCATAACGGGCCATGATGTCCTTAACCGGACAAACCGCTTCTATTTTTTTTCGATTTAACAATTGCTTCCTGCAAAGTTAAGTAGCTTTGGTTACTTAAAGTAACTATTATGCAGTCATTAACAAATAAGACCGCCCTGGTTACAGGGGCTGGTAAGGGAATAGGTAAGGCCATCGCATTGGCGCTGGCAGCAGAAGGTGTTCATCTGGGTTTGCTGGCCAGGACGGAAAAAGATGTAAAAGAACTGGCACATGCGATTGAGGCGCGAGGTGGCAAGGCAGCGTATGCAACGGCAGATGTCAGCAACCGCCTTGCTGTTGAAAAAGCAGTGGCCGATCTGAAAAGCAAGCTGGGTAAATTTGATATTCTCATCAACAATGCTGGTACCGGAACATTCGGTGGTTTCCTGGAGCTGGATCCCGAAACCTGGGAACAGCAGGTGAAAGTAAATCTCTTCGGGGTGTATTATGTTACCCGCGCCGTATTACCGGATATGATTGAAGCAAAAGCAGGCGATATCATCAATATTTCCTCCACCGCAGGCAAGGCAGGCAGTCCGGTTACCAGCGCTTACAGCGCCTCCAAATTCGGTGTGTTTGGTCTATCCGAAAGCCTGATGCAGGAAGTCAGAAAACTGAATATCCGGGTAACTGCACTGGCACCAAGCACCATCGTAACAGACCTTGCACAAAGTGCCAACCTGATCAAAGGAGATCCGGAAAGAGTGATGCATCCTGAAGATTTTGCGGAACTCGTGATAGCACAGCTGAAACTTCATCCAAGATTGCTGCTGAAAGAAGCCAGTATTTTTTCAACCAATCCGGGATAAAAAAGGGGCGACTTACCAGTCGCCCATATGCTCGGGAATAATTCTTTCCAGGGTAGTTTTATCTATTTCTGTTTCTTTCCAGTTTGG
>JAGKTB010000328.1:0-3099 GCA_018993145.1 Flavihumibacter sp. | reverse complement strand
CTGCCGTGCTTAGTCCCGGTTTTTTTATGGCTTCAATTCAAGTAATTTTCTTCGGATGGGTTGGAATTCAGTCCAGGGAATAAAATGTCCACCATCCAGCCAAATCGTGTCCAGTTTGGGGGCATTGATCAGTTTCTTCAAACCGAACTCAACATTGACAGGAGGTACCCAACTATCGGTTCGTCCGTGTATGAAATAAACCGGCAGGTTAATGGCACTTAATGCCGGCTCCATCTGCTTCAGGTCTTTTTTCAGATAGATCAGTTCTGTATTAGAAGGCCTGAAGGCACCTGGTAAAAAAAGCTTAAGCGGTGTTTTATCCAGCACATACCGCCATCTTTCCGGTTTCTCCGCAGCCGGATCTATGCTTCCTGAAATAATTACCAACCCGGTTGCCAGTTGCGGATAATCCAGTGCCAATTGCAGAATCATCGGTCCACCCAGGCTATGTCCCACAAGCCAGAAGGCCTCCTTATTTTTAAGTGATTCAAGTACAGGTCCGATTATCCGCGATTGGTCCGGCAGGTTCAGCGCTTTTCCGAAATTACTGTATCCGAAACCCGGGCGATCAATACTGATCAGGCGGTAGTGCGCTCTCAGTGTACTATCTTTTAAATAACGGTCAAAAGCATTCCAGCTTCCCGGTGTTCCATGAATGAAAACGAGTGTGGGCAGGCTATCATTTCCTGTTTGCACATAATGCAGCGGAAAGCCCTCCTCTTTTATAGTAGCTGTTTTAAGCGGGATGCCATCCTTTTGAAAGCTGCTGATCGCTTTTGAATCAGCAGTTCTGAATGTGAAACAACTTTGTGCGAGGATCAGCCATCCACCCAAAACCAGTAAAATCAGCAACAATGATTTTTTCATAAATAGCCTAACTTGTACAAACAGATTTAAAATTAGTTCGATATGAAGAAAGGTTTCCTGATTGGTAGTTTGTTGATACCCGCTGTATTGTTTGCGCAAAAGAAACCCACGGTGAAGGAATTGGATAAATGGAAAACACAGACTTCTTCGGTTATACAGGAACGTTATAATCTTTATAAAGATATTGCATTTAAGATATGGGACTATGCAGAGTTAGGTTATAAAGAAGTGAAAAGTTCCGCCTTATTACAGGAGACATTGAAGAACAGTGGGTTCAGCGTAGAAGCAGGGGTGGCCGGCATTCCAACTGCATTTGTTGCCACCTATGGTTCAGGATCGCCGGTATTGGGAATATTAGCTGAATTTGATGCATTACCGGGCTTATCGCAACAGGCAGTTGCTGAAAAAAATCCGATAGCCGGACAGGCAAACGGACATGGATGCGGGCATCATTTATTTGGGACCGCCTCTGTAGCGGCTGCCATCGCAGTGAAAGAACAGCTTCAGGCCCAGGGATGGAAGGGTACGATTAAAGTTTATGGAACACCGGCGGAAGAAGGAGGTTCCGGAAAAGTATATATGGTTCGGGCCGGGTTATTTGATGGAGTGGATGCGGTATTGCACTGGCATCCTGCTGATGAAAACACTACATGGGCGGATGGTGCACTGGCGAATAAATCAGCCAAGTTTCGGTTTTATGGAACTGCAGCACATGCGGCGGCAGCGCCTGATAAAGGAAGATCCGCGCTGGATGCAGTAGAGGCAATGAATCATATGGTGAACATGATGCGGGAACATATTCCGTCCGATGCAAAAATCCATTATGTAATTACACAGGGTGGGAAGGCTCCGAACGTGGTACCTGATTTTGCTGAAGTGTACTATTATGTTCGGCATCCAAACAGGGAAATTGTTATGCAGTTGTTTGAACGCATTCAAAAAGCAGCTGAAGGGGCTGCGATTGGAACCGAAACCCGAACTGATTTTGAGATTATTGGGGGAACATATGATCTGTTGCTCAATAACCAGCTTGCGGAAATCATGCAGGCGAACCTTGTTAAAGTAGGAGGGGTTACTTACACTAGTTCTGAAAAGGAGTTTGCCAATAAAATACAGGGTGGCCTGGGATTTAAAGTTGATCCGATTGAAACAGCAGGAACAGTAAAGCCCATCCGGATTAATACCGGAAAAACCACCGGATCAACGGATGTGGGTGATGTAAGTTATGCGGTACCAACAGTGGGCTTACGTGCCGCCACCTGGGTGCCGGGTACACCGGCCCATAGTTGGCAGGCGGTTGCCTGTGGGGGAACGGAAATCGGAATCAAGGGAATGATGGTGGCCGCGAAAACAATGGCGATGACCTTACTGGACCTGTTGCACCAACCTGAACAATTGAGTAAGGCCAAAGCGGAGTTCGATGCTGCCCGTGGTCCAGGCTTTCGATACATTCCATTGTTAGGGGATCGCCCGCCCGCCCTCAATTACCGAAACTGATTCAACGTGCCAGTTCAATGATCTGGATGGTGTTGGCACCGTCAGTAGATTTCCATTGCTGAAAGCGGCGTTTGTCGCGCACAATGATCCAGCTTTTGGCAAAATCAGTATTGTTGCCACTAATGGTTACAGTATTGCCGTGACGCACCCATTCAAAAGTCAGGTTGTCGAATATGGTTATACCCAGAATGGAATATTGAATATTCTTTTCACCACTTCCATTTCGTTTGAATTCGATGGATCCTACATTGTTAATTATGAGACCGGATTCACCCTGTTTGATGACTTCAAATCGTTGTACATTCCAGTTTCCTACTGGTCTTGGCGAACAGGCAGTGAAACCTGTTATCAATGTCGCAAATGAGCTTATTAAAAATAACTTACGCATGCCTGTTATAGGCCAAGAATCATTCCGTTTAACAAAGGCATGATTTTTTGATTTAAACATAAAAAAACAGGGCTATAGATATATAGCCCTGGGGAATGTTTTACTCAAATTGCGAATGTGAAAATTAATTGGAAGCACGGCTGGCCTCCTCAGCGAGCTGAATCATAGCAGAAATTTCATCTACTGTCTGTGATTCATTTCCTCCGTATCCAACTGATTTAAAGCGGACTTTACCATTTTTATCCAGGATGAATTTGGTTGGTATACCATCCACTTTGAAACTACTTACCATTTTATCCTCAGTATCCAGCGCATGTTGGGTAAAGGAATAGGGTTTGCCCTTAAAG
>JAGKTB010000327.1:0-3514 GCA_018993145.1 Flavihumibacter sp. | reverse complement strand
ACTGGTGACACAATTTTCCCGGTACGGTGAAGAAGCGCTCCTTTGGCTACCAGGCTGGTATCCGTACAAAACTCAAGTTCAAAGGCAGTGCTTCGAACAGTTTGCTCTAAACTGTTGATTTTCCATCGGAAACGAGGGTTGGGTTGATCCAGTCCAATTGGATTGAACAAATTTTCAACCGTCATGGAACTAACGTTTATCATTATACGAGATAAACCATCCTGTACTGTCCTGCTTTGTGCTACTAATTGACTGTTATATATCGTATTTATAAAAAGTAATACGAAAACTAAACGAAAAACTATACTCATCTGTTAAATTTAAGGAATCCTTCAGGTTTAAATGGCTTCCTTTGCAAAATGACACGTAGAACCTCAGGAATATCGACTCCTTTTTACCAGTATTTTTTATTGCTGACGATGGCATTCGCGCTTGTTGCAAAACAATCAAATGCGCAGGTTCAGTCTGATGACCGGATTAAAATTTCCGGAATCGTAAAAGATGGTAAAACAGGTAATGCGGTGGCATCCGCTTCCATCACAGCAGTAACAACAGTTCGCAGGGAAGGCGCAGATCCAGATACACTGTCCAATATTTCAATAACTGACCCGGATGGTAAATTTGTAATTACTGCACCCAGAGGAATTCGTACCATCATCCAGATCAGTGCCGTTGGTTTTGGAATGGAAGAAATACCTGTTACTATTTTGAACGATTTAAGTGCTTATGAATTGGGAGAGATCAAACTCGCCACTGAAGCATCCAGTCTGGCAACGGTAGTAGTAACTGCAAGAAAGCCATTAATGACTGTTGGTGTAGACAGGAGGATTTTTAATGCAGATGCTGCCATAACCAGTAAAGGTGGAAATGCAGTAGACCTGATGAGACAGATCCCCTCTCTTTCCGTTGATGTAAATGGTAGTGTATCGCTGAGAAATAGTTCTCCCCAGATTTTTGTGAATGGACGTCCTACCATTCTTACACTTGAACAAATTCCTTCTGATGATATTGATCGTGTGGAAGTGATTACCAATCCTTCTGCCAAATACGACGCTGGCAGCACAGGAGGTATTATTAATATTATTCTTAAAAAAAATCGCAAAGGCGGACTGAACGGAGTTGCTACGCTTGGAGCAGGAACACCGAGTCTGTTTAATGGCGGACTAAGTCTGAATTACCGGAAAAACAAAGTGAATCTGTTTGCCAGTGGTAACTATAACCAGTCTGGAGGTATTGCACGCGGTGAAGCCTATCGGGAAAATAAACGCAACGGCCAGACTACGGATTTTTTCAACCAGCAGACAGACAGAGAAAGGCTGCGCAAATTTTCTTCTGTTCGCTTTGGTATGGATTATGACTTCAACGATTTTAACAGTATTTCCATTTCACAGGGTTTTGTGAGAGGCGCTTTTGAAAACGATGAAGTGCAGCGGCAGCAGTATTTCGCGGCCAATGGACAACCTACTCAAACCGGGCAGCGTTTTTCAACAGATGATTTCAGTTTCAATCGTGCCAACACTCAATTGAATTACAGGAGAACCTATACCAAACCTGAAAAGGAATGGACAGCGGATGTTACATTTAATACCGGAACGAATGGAGGTAATGGAGATATCCGGAACTTCTTTTACAATATGGAAGGACAACTGGTATCCACGCCGAATACAGTTATCAACGATGCCACAGGAAGCGGAACACAACTTACCTTCCAAACGGATTATGTCAACCCGCTTTCTGAAAACAGCAAACTGGAATTTGGTGCAAGATCCTATCATAATTTCTCAAAGGATAAACTGGATGTGTTCTCTCTTCAAAGCGGAAACATGAGTAAACTCCCGCTGAGTAACAATTACAGTTTCCGGGAAATGGTAAATGCGGTATATGGCAATTACTCCAATAAGATCGGGAAACTCGGTTACCAGGCTGGTGTCCGTATTGAGCAGTCCAGTTTTGAGGGTGAACTGATTGACAGTTCACGCAAGTTTGGTTACGATTATCCATCCAGTGGAAAAAATCTGCTAAATGCATTCTTCCCCAGTTTATACCTGACTTATTCCGTTAAAGATGGCAGTGATATCCAGGTGAATTTTTCACGTAGGATTCGTAGGCCGAATTTTTGGCAGATCAACCCTTATGTAGATATTACCGATCCGTTGAATATCCGTAAGGGAAATCCGGAATTACGTCCGGAGTTTACGAATTCTTTTGAACTGAATTACAACCGTACTTACAGCACGGGAAATGTATTGGTGTCCAGTTATTTCAGAAATAATACTGAAGATATAACCATGTTCAGCGATACACTCACTACTGCTGAATACGACGCACTTGGAAATGCAGCAATTGATCCTAATGCGATATTAAATACATTCGTAAATGCCGACCGTACAAACCGGATGGGATTGGAACTGACCTGGCAACAGAGAATTGGAAACAGTTTCGACTTTACTCCCAATTTCAATGCCCAATACCGGGATGTAAAAGCGAATGTAAGAGGAATCAATCTCAGTAATACCGGGTTTAACTGGAGCACCAAACTGATGATGAATTATAAGATCAATCAGCCTGACGCTAAATTCTTTAATAATTTTTCATTCCAGTTATCAGGAGAATATGAATCACCCAGGGTAATGCCACAGGGCAAGACCAAGGAACAATACTATATGGATTTTGCGATCCGCAAAGATTTCCTCAAGAACAATGCCGGCACCCTTACTTTCAACGTAAACGACGTATTTAATAGTCGCCGCTTTGGAAGCATCACAGATACCGAAAACTTTTACCAGGATTCCTACAGAAGATGGAATGTGCGGACGGTTCGCCTGACTTTCAGCTATCGTTTTGGACGTCAGGACCTTGACCTCTTCAAACGCAGGGAAGGTGGCGAGCGCAATGGGGGTGGCGAAACGGGTGAAGGATAAAATGTTGAAAACTTTGTTTTTGGATTTGGACTTATCCACTTATTTTGGCACATATGGATCACCCCTATTCCACTCTCCAAACGATTTATAATATAGTCAAGGATGACCCGGATCCGACCAGTTACCCCTGTAAACCGGCCCAGATCATCGTACGCCAGTTTTTACCCTGGGATACCATCCTTGAGCATATTCACCAGTTAACCCGGGAAGGGTTGGTTGAACTGCAACAACAGGAGCGATTCACCCTGGTTAAGATTACCCATAAAGGTCTTGCTTTATGCAGTTCCGGTGGTAAAGCCGCAGAATTGAACCTGAGCGCCTGACTTAAAATATGTTTTCGACGCTAAGGCCGTAATTGAAGAGCAGGTTCTCTGATTCTGTAAAATTTACTTTGTTATAGGTCAACCCTACTGTCAGGCTCAGCCATTTTTTCAATCTGAAAGAAACTGTATTGGTTGTTCGCAGAATATAATCTTCTCCATCTGCAAAAGACTGTTGCCAGAAATGTACCCCATCCAGGGTTATTAGTTCATGAATGATCAATCGGTTTTTAAACCGAAAAGAATTCCGGAGAGTTTCATAACCGGTTCTGC
>JAGKTB010000022.1:0-3613 GCA_018993145.1 Flavihumibacter sp. | reverse complement strand
CAAATGGACACAGTGGATTTTTCTGCAATTATTTGAATCTTATTATAACCGGGCTACCGGAAAAGCTGAATCAATTGCCTCCCTGGTAACCATTTTTGAAGAGAAGGGAAATGAAGGAGTTGTTTGTCCGGGTGAACCTGGACTGCAATTCAGCGCGGCCGACTGGAAAGCATTCTCTTTCCAGCGCCAGCAGGAGATCCTGATGAACTATCGCCTGGCCTATTGCGGTTATGGAGAAGTAAACTGGTGCGAGGCACTAGGAACCGTATTGGCAAATGATGAAGTTGTGAATGGTGTTAGTGAGCGTGGTGGTCATCCCGTGGTAAAAAAGAAACTGCGCCAGTGGTACCTGCGTATCACAGAATATGCAGATCGCTTGCTGGAAGGACTGGATCGCATTGAGTTCAGCGAGGCCATGAAGGAAATGCAGACCAACTGGATCGGCAAGAGTTATGGCGCGGAGATTGATTTCGCAGTGAAGTCAGAGAAAGGATCTGTGTCCAGCCTGAGAGTTTATACCACAAGGCCGGATACCATTTTTGGCGTGGACTTTATGGTGGTGGCACCGGAACTGGATATCGTAGAGGGATTAAAATCTGAAGGACAGGCTGCTGCTGTAGAGCAATACCTCGATTATGTGAAGAGCCGCAGTGAGCGCGAGCGGATGGCAGAAAAAAAGATCACTGGCGTATTTACAGGTTCTTATGCCATAAATCCTTTTGATGGTAGAGAAATTCCGATCTGGTTATCAGAATACGTGCTGGCTGGTTATGGTACAGGAGCCATCATGGCCGTGCCTTGCGGCGATGAAAGAGATCATCGTTTTGCAGAACATTTTTCAATTCCCATCACCAATATCATTGGAGCACATTATGATGGCAAGGAAGCCAATCCTACCAAGGATGCGATTCTCGAGAACAGCGGTTTCCTGAATGGTATTGGCATGCGCGAAGCAACTGAAATCGTGCTGAAGAAACTGGAAGAGATGGGTATCGGTAATCGCAAAGTGAATTACCGGATGCGGGATGCAGCGTTTAGCCGTCAGCGTTATTGGGGTGAACCTTTCCCGGTTAAATGGCAGAATGGGGTGGCGAAAGCCTTACCGGCTTCTGATTTGCCACTGGAATTGCCTTATGTGGAATCCTACAAGCCCGGACCAGAAGGGGAGGGCCCCCTGGCAAATATTCCGGAATGGATTGCTGCAGAACTGGAGACCAATACCATGCCTGGTTATGCAGGATCTTCCTGGTATTTCCTGCGGTATATGGATCCAAAGAACGACAAGGAGTTTTGCTCCAGGGCGGCCAGTGATTACTGGGGACAGGTGGATTTGTATATCGGTGGAACCGAGCATGCGGTAGGACATTTATTATACAGCCGGATGTGGACCAAAGTATTGTACGACCTCGGACATATCGGCTTTGATGAACCCTACAAGAAACTGGTGAACCAGGGCATGATCCAGGGAAGCAGTCGGTTTGTCTATAGGGTTAATGGTATCAATACTTTTGTGTCGAAAGGATTGTTAGATGAAGAAGGAATGTATGAGGGCAAGCTGGTTGATAAGCTGCATGTGGATGTGAATATCGTGGATGGATATGCGCTGGATACAGAAGCGTTTAAGAAATGGAAACCGTTATTTGCGAATGCTGAATTTGTGCTGGAGGATGGACAATACATATGTGGTTCGGAGGTCGAGAAGATGTCAAAGGGGAAATTCAATACGGTTAATCCAGATATAATTGTAGAGAAATTTGGTGCAGATACCTTCCGTATGTACGAAATGTTCCTTGGACCGGTAGAGATCAGTAAACCATGGGATACCAAGGGCATTGAAGGAGTACATCGTTTCCTTAAGAAGTTCTGGCGTTTGTATGTGGATGAGAACAAGGGCCTGAACCTGACAGATGAAGCTCCAACTGCGGCAGAATTGAAGGTTTTGCATCGCACGATTCGCAAGATTGAAGAAGATACCGAGCGTTTTTCTTTTAATACGGGTGTGAGTGGATTTATGATCTGTGTGAATGAATTAAATGAGCTGAAATGCCGGAAGAAAAGCATCTTGTTGCCATTGTTGGTATTGCTGGCTCCTTATGCGCCGCATATTACAGAAGAGTTATGGCAACTGGCCGGACAGGCAGGATCCGTATTGGATGCAGCTTTCCCCGAGTTTAAGGAGGAATATGTGCGGGAGTCGGCCAAGGCATATCCTGTAGCAATCAATGGTAAAACGCGTACAGAGATCACCATTGGTTTGGAGGCTTCCCAGGCGGCAGTGGAAGAAATCGTATTAGGTAATGAATTAGTACAGAAGTGGCTGGAAGGAAAGGCGCCTAAAAAGATCGTGTATGTGAAAAACAGGATGATCAATGTGGTGATTTAGTTAGTCGATTTGCGTACTAATAAAATTTCCAAAAAACCGTCGTAAATGTCCATTTATCGACGGTTTTTGCTTGAAGGGCGAAAGAGTTTTTAAAAGGCTAAAAAACACTTCATCTTTGTATCAGCAACAGAGAATAGTAGTCCCTAGATCCTAAACCAATCCAATACCTCTGAAGCGACCGTAGAAGCAGCAGAAACCAATCCAATCCTTTGAAAGCAGCAGTAAACGAATCCGAATCCGCGAAAACGAGTAGAATCCAACCCAATGAAGAAGATTTATCAATGCGTCCATCATTGGTAGATTGATTGTCCGGGCTCCCTGAAAATGATGAGCTAAGCAAAAGAATGTAAGCAGTTATTGAAAGGCCTATTTCTATGAAACCGTAGGTTGTTGACTCGTCCGGAAAAAAATTGAACCGCCCCTCGTGGGCGGTTTTTACTTTTTCAAATTAATTTCCTGAATTACATCAGGACTATCAATGAATAGTTGGCCTTTTTTTGTTAGCAGACTCGTTATTTTGGCAAATGCTTTATGTGCCAATTCGGGGTGCCGGCCATCCAAAGCGCCCCCCCGTATTGCAACCGCCAAATCAAACAATGGCTCGGTTGAATCAAGTTTAAAATTTTCAATGGCCATCTTTTTAAACGCCAATTTCCCTGATTCGATTTCCAGTGTGGAATTTTTAATGGCTTGCTGAATTGCCTTATCAGATCGATCAATTCCCAATACAAAACCTTCTCCAATCTGGTTGGCTATTGCTCTGGCTAATACACCGGGACCACAGCCGATTTCCAGTACCCTGATTCCCTCTTTAAGAGGGAGTGCATGTAAAACTGCCAAAAGCCTATTTGAGATCATCTGGCTAAATTTTTTTCCATCACAACTATGTTTCTTGACTCAATCTCCATTCGTTCCAATACCTGCCAACCACATCTTTTGTATAGTGATTCAGCCGTGTCCGTATATAAATGGAGTTTTGAAAGTCCTTCTTTTTTGGCCTCTTCTTCAACTTTTTCACAGAGCATGGCACCGTATCCCTTGCCTCTTTCCATCGGAATCGTGTAAACCAAAGCAAGCCAATGTGTATAGATTTTCAGCCTCGGTATCTTTTCCAGGATACGCACGTTATTGTATACGCCGGCTGTTCCAATAGGAACTCCATCCCTGGTCATGACAAGTTGAAACTGATCTTTTTGCGGTGTAATGGTAGCCAGCCTGGATAATGTTGTT
>JAGKTB010000326.1:0-5382 GCA_018993145.1 Flavihumibacter sp. | reverse complement strand
GGCGCTGGTTGTGAAAATTGGAAAGATAGGGGTCGGAGAGGTGTTTCCAGTCGCGATCTGCCACCAGCACCAGCTCGTAGTGTTCCAGCATCTGGCGGATATGAAAGCGCAATATTGCTTCCACTTTTCGGATCGCCGGCAGTTCACTGGATTCAATGGTATCCAGGTGCTGATTAAAGGTGTTGGCCACCTTGAAACAGATTTCCTGGAGTAATTCTTCCTTCGATTGAATATGATTGTAAAGGCTGGCTGCTTCTACACCTACAGCTTCCGCCAAATCGCGCATGGAAGCGGCTTTGAAGCCTTTTTCGCGGAACAACCGGGTAGCGGCTTCTACGATCACTTCCTTTTTAGTGCCGTTGTTTTTGCTCTTGATCTTCGCCATATGACCCCAAATATACATACGAACAAACGTTAGTGCATCCGGCTTCAAAATTTTCGGGTACTTTTGCGCCCGTTCACTTCATCCGCCATCCGCTCTGGGAGGAATGGAATCCCCGCTGGCGGAATGGTGGAGTAAAGCAAAAACACACAAATATGTCTTTAATTGTTGTAGGTACGATGGCTTTTGATGCCATTGAAACGCCCTTTGGAAAAAGCGGACAGATCATCGGAGGTTCCGCCACTTATGTTGCCTATGCTGCTTCCAATTTTGTGAAGCCCGTAAACCAGATCTCCGTAATCGGGTATGATTTTCCAGAAGAGGAACTGGAAGAATTGAAAGTGAGAGGGGTTCAGATGGATGGCGTGCAGGTGAAACAAGAGGAAAAATCCTTTTTCTGGGCTGGTAAGTACCACCTCGATATGAATACCCGCGATACCCTGGATACCCAACTCAATGTACTGGCCAGCTTTGAACCGAAAGTGCCGGATGCCTACCAGGGATCGGAATTCCTCATGCTCGGTAACCTGATGCCAAGTCTTCAACTGAGCGTTATCCGTCAATTGAAAAACCGTCCGAAATTGATCGTGATGGACACCATGAACTTCTGGATGGATACGGCCATGGCTGACCTGGAAATTGTACTGAAAGAAGTGGATGTACTGATGGTGAATGATAGCGAGGCGCGCCAGTTAAGCGGCCAGTTCTCTCTGGTAAAAGCAGCCAAGGAAATCATGAAAATGGGACCGAAATTCCTGGTGATCAAAAAGGGCGAACATGGTGCCCTGCTCTTCCACGAGAATGAAGTTTTCTTTGCACCGGCATTGCCCCTCGAAGAAGTCTTCGACCCAACAGGCGCAGGTGATACTTTCGCAGGCGGATTTGTAGGTCATCTTGCGGCCACCCAGGATATTTCCTTCAACAATATGAAAACGGCCATTATCAAAGGTTCCGCGCTGGCATCTTTCTGTGTTGAGAAATTTGGCACAACCCGGATGAAGGAAATCAGTGCGGCTCAAATTGACGAACGCATTCAGCAATTTGTAGACCTGGTGAACTTCGAGATCAAACTCGCTGAATAACATTTTATCAACGCACTATTTTTTACCCAACGTTACCGCCAGTCGGTAACGTTTTGTTTTTCCGGAAAGATGCCAGGCATCCACCACGATGATATACAATCCATTTGCTACAAGCTGATGTTTATCATTCCTTCCATCCCATTTAAAACTTCCTTTCATTGCACAAATGCCATTGTTAATCAACATTCGGTGCGGATTTCCCAAGTGGTCAAAAATCCGGATGCTTACCTGGTATCCTGGTTGTGCAAACTCGTATTGTATTTCGCAGTAATCCTGGTGGCCGTCACCATCCGGACTCACCACCTGTTCAGTTAAAAATACCCGGTCCGGATCATCAGGAATACCTGCTTGCGAATTTTCATAACCTGGCGTACCATAACCGGCATGCGCAGCCGCGGATGTCCAGTTCAAGGCTGACAGACTTGAAACTGCCGGATCCCTGCGCTCCAATGAAACATTCTCCGTGTTCCGAAGCATCTCATGGTGCCAGACTGCATCGTATTGGACCTCATCTATCACTTGCTGCATCGCATCCAGGAGTACGACTGTTCCTTTGTCATTCGGAAAGGAAGGCAGGGAGGCCAATTCCACCAAACAGTTGGGCTGTTTCACCAGGTATTGTCGCTGTATCCAGTTTGCATCCGTAGTTACAACCAGGAAATCTCCCGGATAGAAGAAACGAGGACCCGGAACCAACGCCTTGGGGCCTGACAAATTTCCATTGTTGTTTCTACTGGCAATCTGCCATCCTTCGAGTTGAACCGGCGCCTTACCAAAATGAAAGATTTCAATATAATCACTACCTCCGTTTATTGGATCTGTCAAAATCTCATTTATAACGATGGCTTTCTCTGTATTATCCGCTAAACCAACTTTTAACTTTCTGAACCCTGCTCCCTGCTCAGGATCTTCATCACACCCTGGAATAGCGGCTACTTGCAGTGTATAAATTTTTCCTGGTTCAAGAGCGGATCGTAAATGAAGCAGCAGCTCCTGTTGGAAGGGAGTCAGTAACTCCACTTTTTCCACTTCCGGTCCAGCCTCCAGCTTATACAACCCTGCCTGTTCGGCAACCATCCGGTGTATTCTATCGGTGAAGGTTATTCGAATCGTATACGCATCCGGGCACCAGGCATGAATTGGATCCACAACGGGTAATGTAGCAGCTGAAGACGAATGACTATTGGGTCTGCCCGGACTTCCTCCCAATGTATCCAGACTGGCATACCAGTTGTTTAACTTTCTGCAGGGCTTCTCTTTGTTCACCATTTCCAGGGACCAGCCTCCATCTGCTTTCTCGTTTTTCAAAAGAGAAGAAAGATAGGCGGCTGCAAACACCAGTTCATCTTTTTCATTCAACAAAAACAGGGTATCGCCAGCATTGGAAATCGCAGGGAATGGGCTTAGGCCAATGGTGCGCCCATAGGAAGCAAAGAGGTTAATCGCTCTGGCCGGACAAAGAATTACTATTTCACCGGGAGCCAAGCGCACACTGTCTCCTAAGCTTCCAATGGTTCTGCCATTGGTTAGTTTCCATCCATTCAAGCTGATCTCAATTGTACTAACATTGGTTAGTTCCACATATTCTTCAGCCGGCAATCCCACACTCGGTAAAGGATCCCCCATGATCTCTGTAATAACAACCGGAAACCCTTGTCCACAAAGGGTTTCAAAAGAAAATACAAACACCGCACACTGCATCCATTTCCACATGTTCTAAAACTACTCAGTCTGCCAACTATAGTCAAGTCCAAATAATTATTTGGGTGAAAAAACCCTTCGCATTAATTTCGTGCACCATGATTACAATGAAACATACTACGAAGACCAAGAAACAGCTCCCACAAGTGGAAGGTGTGTGATCTCGTATATGTTCACTAAATAACACAGGCCTTCCCAAGTAGGGAAGGCTTTTTTTTATAACCAAAATGCAAGCAAAAACGCAATGAAAGTCGCAGTTGTAGGGGCCACCGGACTGGTTGGTACCAAAATGTTACAAGTATTGGCTGAACGGAATTTTCCCGTTACCGAGTTGATTCCAGTCGCTTCTGAAAAATCAGTGGGTAAGGAAGTGGAGTACCAGGGCAAAAAATACAAGGTGGTTAGCATGACAGATGCCATCGCAGCCAAACCTGCTGTGGCGCTCTTTTCCGCCGGTGGAAGCACCTCTCTTGAGTGGGCTCCCAAATTTGCAGCTGCAGGTATTACTGTTATCGATAACTCTTCTGCATGGCGCATGGACCCTACCAAACCCCTGGTAGTGCCTGAACTGAATGCCGATATTCTTACAGTCACTGATAAAATCATTGCCAACCCGAATTGCTCAACCATTCAAATGGTAGTTGCATTGAATCCGCTTCATAAAAAATACGGTATCAAACGCTTGGTGGTATCCACTTACCAGAGTGTAACCGGAACCGGTGTAAAAGCGGTTGACCAATTGATGAATGAGCGTAAAGGTATTCAGGGTGAAATGGCTTATAAATATCCGATTGATCTCAATGTCATTCCACAAATCGATGTATTCCTTGACAATGGTTACACCAAGGAAGAAATGAAAATGGTGAATGAAACCAAAAAGATCATGCGGGATGAAACGATCCGTGTTACTGCCACTACGGTTCGGATTCCGGTAATGGGTGGGCACTCTGAAAGTGTGAATGTGGAATTTGCGCAGGACTTCGATCTGAACGAAGTACGTTCTTTGCTTTCTTCTGCACCTGGTGTTGTACTGGTAGATGATCCTGCCAACGCACAATATCCGATGCCAAAGGATGCACACGAAAAGGACGAAGTTTTTGTTGGTCGTTTGCGTAGGGATGAATCTCAACCCAATACACTGAATATGTGGATCGTCAGCGATAACCTGCGCAAAGGTGCCGCCACCAATGCGGTTCAGATCGCTGAATATCTTCAGCAAAAAGGATTATTGTCCTGATAATAAAAACAGCCGAACCTTTCTGCGCGGGTTCGGCTGTTCTTTACTTTTATTACTCCAAACTTCTCTTGATAAATGCCAGGAGTGGTTGGAGCGTTTCAAAGGACTTAAGTATTTTTTTACTGATGCCAGGGTTGGTTAATTCCTTATCTGTAAGCGACATCATGGCTACATAACTTTTGTACACCAGGTAATCGGCTGCCGGAGAGTCTTTATCAAATCCCTGCGGCACACGGGAAAGTTTCATTCCCTCGCCATCCGATAATCCGCCAAAAGTTGAAACAAAGGCCTTCGATTTCAAAATTTTTTCAAACTCTTCCGCATTGTAATCAATTTCCTGCCGCACTTTTTTTAGTTCGGGTGGCATCGGCATGTAAATACCTCCACCAGCAAAACTATTACCCGGTTCTATGTGGATATAGTATCCCCCTGCAAGCGCTTTCTTTCCTCCCTCATTGATGCTGGCTCCGAAATTCGTTTTGTAAGGTGATTTGTCTTTACTGAAGCGCACATCCCTGTTAATGCGGAACATACATTTTTTCGCCTCCAGTTCCGCGATGCCCGGATCTTTTTTCGCATGTGCATCAATGATAGATTGTACAAATTGCTCTACATCTTTTCGGGCTGCTTCATAAGCCGAACGGTTCTCGTCGAACCAGGATTTGTCGTTGTTTTTTTTCAATCCCTTCAGAAAGGATAAGGTGCGTTGTTGTATCATAGAATTATTTTAATGCGCCATACAAACTTCCCCCTTTTTCGAATAGGCGATCTACTTTTTTCTCTACCTCCGGATCGGTTACTACCGCAGGAGCATGATGCGGTTTAATACGGGCATCAATGATCAGTGGTCCGCGACACCCCCAGTGTTTATTTTCCGTAAATGCATCAATGCCATATATGTCATGTGAGGGATTGCTGCGGGTGAAACTTACCCAGAGCCAGTTCCGCAGATTGGCAGCCGTGAATGCTGCATCATCACC
>JAGKTB010000325.1:0-5350 GCA_018993145.1 Flavihumibacter sp. | reverse complement strand
CCCTCTTCCATTCCTCCCTCTTCCTTTCCTCCATTTTTTAACCAAATCCTCATCTCCCCCTCCCCCCGCCCTTCGTAACTTTCACCTTATTTTTTTTGAACGATAAAATAGCTTGGTTATGACGACGAATTTTAAGGAGTTCCCCTATGATGATAAAACCACCCATATTCTATTACCAGAACGTTTTGAAACCATCGAAAAACCGGTTACTGCTATTGTTATTGGTGCCGGTCGCCGGGGTTATGTATACGGACAGTTTGCATCCCAGTACTCCCAGCAGTTTGATATCATTGGGGTAGCAGAACCCAACCCGATCCGAAACCAGCGTTACGCTATAACCCATAAAATCGCGCCTGAAAATTGCTTTCTGAACTGGGAAGATGTTTTTACAAGACCCCGGTTCGCGGATGCAGTAATTATTGCTTCACCTGACCGACTGCACGTGGGCCCCTGCCTCGCAGCACTGAAAGCAGGATATCATGTGTTATTGGAAAAACCGATCGCGCCATCAGAAGAAGAATGCCGCCAGATCCTGGAAGCTTCCCGCACCTCCGGAAAAATTGTAGCAGTTTGCCATGTATTGCGATATGCTCCCTATTTCCGCAAACTCCGCAGCCTGATCAGAAGTGGTGCCATCGGCGAACTGATCAGTATCCAGCACCTGGAACCCATCGAGCATGTGCATATGACCCATTCCTATGTAAGAGGGAACTGGAAAAACAGTGAAACTACAACCCCCCTTGTTTTAGCTAAAGCAAGTCACGATCTTGATATTCTGCGCTGGTTGGTGGGTAAACCCTGTACCGCAGTTCATGCATTTGGTGGCCTCAGGTGGTTCCGCCGGGAAAATGCACCGGAAGGCAGCACCCACAGATGTACAGATGGTTGCAAAGTGGAAGAAGAATGTCCCTATTCAGCCATCAAAATTTATCACAAACTGCGGGAGCGTACCTATGTATTTGATCTGCCCGAAGACAAGGATGCACAGGGTGATTATATAATGGAACAGTTACGCACAACCGATTATGGTCGGTGTGTATACCAGATGGACAATGACCAGCCGGATCATTATGTGGCTAACCTGCAATTTGAAGGCGGCGTTACTGCAAGCTTCTCTTTGCAGGCTTTCACTTCTTATGAAGGCCGTCGTACCCGCGTGATGGGCAGTCACGGTGATATTGTAGGTGATATGACCGAAATGGTTATTACCAGCTTTCAAAATGGTAAAAAAGAACAATGGGCAGAAACAACCGACCTGCATGGCGGAGGTGATTTCCGCCTGATGGCTGATTTTGTGATGGCAGTACATGCCAATGACCCGAATATGCTTACTTCCACACTGGAAGCTTCCATCGAAAGCCACCTGATGGGATTTGCAGCAGAGAAAAGCCGGAAAGAAGGAATCGTTGTGCCAGTGCATTGTTAATAACCGGATTCATAAAAGGAATGCTTATTTTGCTTACAAAGCATTCCTTTTATGGCTAGCAAAAAATGGTTGTTTGGTATTCCGGTTCTACTGGCAGTAGCCTATATGGCAGGACCCAATCCTTCCACCCCGGACTATTCTTCTCTAATGCCCGTAGTACCTGCAGCTCCGGAAGTGGAGAACTATGTCCGCAATAAAGAAGCCTCTTTCAAACTCAAGCCGGATAATGAGGCCCGCATTATCTGGAACAATGATTCCTTGCGCCAGCCTACCGAATATTCAATTGTATACCTGCATGGTTTCAGTGCCTCCCAATTTGAAGGAGCACCAACACATGAAAACGCAGCAAAAGCTATGGGCGCCAATCTCTACCTGGCACGCTTAGCTGAACATGGTATCGATACCAGTGATGCATTGGCAAATCTTACTCCTGAAAAATATTGGGAGTCGGCCAAAGAAGCCCTGGCAATTGGTAAACAGCTTGGCAGAAAAGTTATCCTGATGGGCACTTCCACCGGTGGCACCAATGCCCTGCAACTTGCTGCTACTTATCCGAACGACATCTATGCATTGGTGTTATTATCACCCAATATTGCGATCAATGATCCAAATGCCTGGTTGCTGAACAACCCATGGGGCTTACAGATTGCACAACTGGTACTGGGTGGTAAATACAGGACAGCTTCTGATGACCGCCCCACCTACAAACAATACTGGAACACACCCTACCGATTGGAAGCAACTGTTGCCCTGGAAGAATTGCTGGAAACTACCATGACGCCGGAAACATTTGCCAAAGTCAAACAACCCCTGTTATTACTCTACTATTATAAAAACGAGCAGGAACAGGATCCCGTGGTGAAAGTATCCGCCATGCGCGAAATGTTCCAACAGGTAGGCACACCCGAATCCCTGAAGAAAGAAATCGCCATGCCGAATACCGGTGATCATGTGATCGCCTCTCCTTTCAAATCAAAAGATGCCGCTGGTGTTGAAAAAGAAATTACCGACTGGCTGCTGCAATTAAAGGCCAACCATCCTTGATGATTCGTACATCTGCTGGAGGTTGTATTCAGTTGCGATTTTTTTATGATTTACCACGTCAATAATGGTACCGATCAGGCATAAGCCACCGGTAAACAGGTAGAGTATTCCCATGCCTACCTGGCCAACAACAAATCGTTGAATACCTGCCACCACTACGAACCCAAGGCAGGTCAGTAGCAGGATCTCACCCGGTTTTTTGCGCTTGCCGCTATAGATCATCAGAAACTGATTCTTTTGTGATTCACTCATTTTACTGGTCAGGTCTTTGATTCCCGCAGCCTCTTCGGGCTGCAGGTCAGGCAGACTCATCAGGTAGGTATCCATCATATCCGGGTTGGTTTTTAATTTGGGTTCGTATTAAAGTTACAATTCTGCTGCATATAATCAACAGGGCCGGAATCCCCATCCAGTGATGCTGCCAGGAAAGTCTGAATTCACCATGCAGCGCTGCCGCGATACTTCTTCCCAACCCACATCCCGGGCATCCTTCCAACCCTGTAAGGAGTTCAAGACCCAACATCCGAAATGGACAAAATCCCGCAGCTGTTGCATGATAGTCCACTCCTATGGCCAGCCACAAAATAGCCCCCACCCATAACAACGCTTCCAGGTTTTGTCTGATCCATTTAAAACGCATCTTCCTAATCTACGAAATTTCACTCCTTCACGGCGGGTGGAGTGATTATATTTGCAGGATAATTGTTTGCCATTCTCCGATCAAAGATTGCGGGAATAGGAATGTATGTTCCAAAGAATGTTGTGACCAACCAGGATCTGACCCAGTATATGGAAACCAGTGATGAATGGATCCGCGAACGAACAGGAATTACCCAACGCAGGTATGCCGACCGCCAGGGCGAAACCACTACCACCATGGGTGTGGAAGCAGCCAAAATCGCAATTGAAAGAGCAGGCATCACACCACAGGATATTGATTTCATTGTTTTTGCTACCCTCTCCCCTGATTATTATTTCCCCGGCTGCGGAGTACTGGTTCAACGGGCCATGAAAATGAAAGAGATTGGCGCTCTCGACATCCGCAATCAGTGCAGCGGTTTCGTGTATGCATTATCGGTAGCTGACCAGTTCATAAAAACCGGGATGTACAAAAACATCCTGGTGATAGGCAGTGAGAAGCATTCCTTCGGCCTGGATTTCAGTACCCGCGGACGCAATGTTGCAGTGATCTTTGGAGATGGCGCCGGTGCAGTAGTACTGCAACCTACCGAAAATCCCAACCAGGGTATCCTGAGCACGCACTTGCACAGTGATGGTGAAAGCGCTGAGCTGCTTGCCATGTACAACCCGGGCACCCATGCCAATCACTGGGGCCACTATGCTGATTTTAAGGAAGGCGCCACCATCGGAGAACAGTTCATGAGCCATGAAATGATTGATAAGGCGCAGAACTTCCCCTTTATGGATGGTCCCGCTGTTTTCAAAAAAGCCGTGGTTAAATTTCCGGAAGTCATCAATGAAGCCCTGCAGGCAAACGGCTTAAAAGCTTCCGACATCAACATGCTGATCCCGCACCAGGCCAACCTGCGCATCGCACAGTTTGTACAACAGCAACTCCAGCTGGCCGATGACCAGGTCTATAACAATATCCAGCAGTATGGCAATACCACAGCCGCCTCTGTTCCCATCGCCCTTTGTGAAGCCTGGGAAAAAGGAAAGATCAAAGCCGGCGCCCTGGTTTGCCTGGCCGCATTCGGAAGTGGATTCACCTGGGCAAGTGCCATCCTGAGGTGGTAAAGACCAATAGTACAGCATGGCATTTATCGATTTAGTTTGTATATTCCCAATCCATACAAACCAAACCAGCCGTCATGTCAAATCAACGTAGACGTTTCCTTGCGCAATCCGCAACGCTTGCTCTGGGTGTAACTGCCCTGCCTTCCTTCGCAAACTCATTTTCCGGCAAATTGAGCGCCGCTGATCAGATCAATGTAGGTGTGATCGGTTGTAACGGAATGGGCTGGAGTAATCTCCAGGCAATCCTGAAACAACCCAATGTTCGCTGTATCGCAATTTGTGATGTAGATGAAAATGTGTTAACCAAAAGATCCGGAGAACTTGCTTCCCGCAACATGCCGGTAAAAACCTATAAGGATCACCGTGAGTTATTGGATAATAAGGATATAGACATCGTAATAATTGGCACCCCCGATCACTGGCATTGTATCCAGATGGTGGATGCCTGTGCCGCCGGTAAACATGTATATGTTGAAAAACCATGTGGCAACTCTGTAGAAGAGTGCCGCGTTATGGAAGCTGCCCAGCAACGGTATGGCTCTATCGTTCAGGTTGGCCAGTGGCAACGAAGTGCACCTCATTTCCAGGAAGCTGTCAATTTTGTGCACAGTGGTAAGTTGGGTAATATCCGTACGGTCAAGTCCTGGGCCTATATGGGCTGGATGAAACCGGTTCCCATCAGACAGGATGCTGCAGTTCCTAACGGTGTAGATTACACGAGATGGCTGGGTCCCGCCACCAAACGGCCTTTTAATGCGAATCGCTTTCATTTTAATTTCAGGTGGTTCTGGGATTATGCAGGCGGACTCATGACCGACTGGGGTGTTCATATGATGGACTATGCCTTATTAGGCATGAAAGCCCAGTTCCCCAACCAGGTGATGGCTTCGGGTGGTAAAATGGCTTATCCGGATGACGCTTCTGAAACCCCGGATACCCTGGCTGCTGTGTTTGAATACGATAAGTTTAACATCGTTTGGGAACACGCAACCGGTATTGATCTCGGTCCATATGGACTAACACATGGCACTGCCTTTATCGGAAACAACGGTACCCTGGTATTAAACCGGGAAGGCTGGTATGTGAAAGAAGAAAAAGGAAAGATGGAGCCGGTGGAGTTTC
>JAGKTB010000324.1:0-5931 GCA_018993145.1 Flavihumibacter sp. | reverse complement strand
CCAGCAAAATTTCTGCAACTGTCATAGCACCCGGGATCCAGGGTTTACCTGCTGCATGTACGGTTTCTCCTACTGCCTGGACTGTACCCGGACAAATCACCAGGTCTTCCCCTGCATTAAGAAAAGCAGTAGCCTGCGCAGGTGTTTTGATGGTACCAATAGCCAGGGTCAGATCCGGCCAGCTGGTATTTCTTTTTTTGATAAGTTCCGTAAAATGACCCAGGGCCTGCTCTCCCCTGTTGGTAAACTCCACCATCCGGATACCCCCATCATACAATGCCTGCATGGTTTGCTCACAAACTGCATAATCAGGATGATAAAACAAGGGCAATACAGCCTGCTCCTTAAGTTTTGTGTAGATAGTTGAATGATCAGCCATGTTGCGCCATTTTTTGATGAATCGAATCAAGGGTTTGCCGGGTAAAATCGCCCTTTTCCTGCAGTTTGCCAACCGCAGCAGCTGCCGCCAGGTTTACAGCAGTAGCAATATCCGATTGCTGTACCCAACTGTGTAGTAACCCGGCCATGAAACTGTCGCCACTTCCAACCCGGTCAATAATATGTTGAACCCTCCATTCTTTTGAAACAAGCTGGCTTTCCCTTGTATCCAATGTTGCGTAATATTGAATCCCTTCCTGTTGATCAAACCGGAACGTATTGGCAACCCAACTACAGGAAGGTGCCAACTCACGGATACAGGCAGCCGTAGTTGTGGCTTGTTGGAGATAAGCTGCTTTTGTTTGTGATGCTATCAATGTTTTATCGAGTGGCGCTCCGAGCAATTCAGCTGCCGACCAGATATTGCCCATTACAATACTGCAATGCTGTATCAATTCCGGCATCACTTCTTTTGGAGCTATACCATATTTCCAAAGTTTATTGCGGTAATTGAGATCAACAGAGATGGTGAGTCCTAATGCAGCGGCAGCTTCAACAGCTTCTTTGCAGACCATGGCGGCAGTTGCATTCAGGGCGGGACTAATCGCGCTGAAATGAAAGAGATCACAATCCCTAAGCAGGTTTTTCCAATCGATGGTTCCTGGTTGCAGTGCGGCAAAAGAAGACCCAGCTCGGTCATAAATTACGCCGGCGTTTTTCAAGTCAGCACCCTGGGGAAGAAAATAAATTCCAATGCGATTTCCACTACGCTGCATGGCTGAAGTATCAATTCCCATCCGCTGCATTTCAAGTAATACATCATCCGCCATACTGTTCTCAGGTAAGGCAGAAATATATTTAACCAGATGCTGCCAATGACTGAGTGCGGCTGCCACATTGAACTCAGCTCCACCGAGGTAAACCGGCATGGAAGCCTGCTGCACCCAGGCAGCAGGTAATTCCGGTGACATCCGTAAAAGAAATTCTCCCAGGCAGGCAATCTTTTTCATTCGTTCACAAACTGTTTTGCATTACTGGCTAAACTAAGGATTCAGCAAGCAAAACACCGATAGCGCCTGCTATTTAATTGTGCAAACGTTTTCATGGAGCAGGTTTTCACTTCTCAATCCCAAGCTCCTGCTGGATCTGTTCCAGGCTTTTACCTTTTGTTTCAGGAAGAAAACGAACCACAAAAATCAGGTGCAATACCATCATCACGGTATAAAACAGAAAAGAATAATAACCTCCCTGCGGACTCCCTTCCACGATAATCGGGAAGGTCCAGGATATAATAGCTGCCATAATCCAGTGTGTGAAACTACCCAATGATCCTCCCTGGGAGCGTACCGAGTTGGGGAAAATCTCTGCAATGAAAACCCAGATTACAGCCCCCTGAGAAAAAGCAAAGAATGCAATAAAGCCGATAAGGTAAATCAACACCAGCTGATTTCCTGCCATATCACCTTTGAAAGCCATTGCCGTCAGTCCTAAAAACAGGATCATTCCCAGTGAACCTATGATGAGTAGTTTTTTTCTGCCAAACCGATCAATCATGGTCATGGCCAGCAAGGTAAACAGCAGGTTGGCAGCTCCAATATAAACAGGTTGTAAGTAGGCATCGGCCTGGGAAAATCCTGCCATTTCAAAAATGCGTGGAGCGTAATATAAAATTGCATTGATGCCAGCCAGCTGATTGAACATTGCAAGCAGTACAGCAAACAAAATAGGCTTTCTGAATTTCGATGAAAACAGTTTTTCCGGAACCGGGCTGATATCACTGCTGGTTTCTTCCTGTATCTCTGCAACAGCCTGCAGATCACCGGTTCGCTCAAAGATTTTTTTTGCTTCTTCCGGCTTTCCGTTGATCCATAACCAACGCGGACTTTCAGGTATGCTTCGCAACAAAATAGCAAAAAGCAGAGAAGGAACCACCATCACGCCAAGCATCCATCGCCAGGAATCTTCCCCCATACCAACAAACAAAAAATTCGTGAGGTAGGCTACGAAAATACCTGCTACAATATTCAATTGAAAAGAGCCTGCCAACCTTCCTCTTATGTTTGCCGGAGCAATTTCAGAAATGTACATAGGCCCCACTACAGAGGAAGCGCCTACTGCCAATCCGCCTATAAAGCGAAACAAAATGAATAATTCCCAAATGGAAGTAAGTGAACATCCAATCGCAGATAACAGGTATAATAATGCGATAACAAGCAGTACTTTTTTTCTTCCATAACGCTGTGCAGGCATACCTGCAATCAGTGAGCCGATCACGGTTCCGATCAGGCTGGAGGCAACTGTAAATCCCTGCCATCCAGAACTCAGGTTCCATAAAGACTGAATTGTTTTTTCTGCACCTGAGATAACGGCAGTTTCAAATCCAAAAAGAAAACCACCCAGTGCGGCGATAAGAGAAACACGTACGGCGAAATTAGTTCCGGTGCTATTCCCCATTGATTGTAATTTTAGGCGAGCAATATTCTTTAAATATACTGTAGAAAAACTAGTGAATATTCAATCGATTACTATAAAAGATATTGCGAAAGCGCTGAATCTTTCGTACTCCACTGTATCCAGGGCACTTAAAGGAAGTTACCAGATATCTGAACCCGTTAGGGAAAAAGTGCTGGCTTATGCCAGGGAGCATAATTATCGCCCCAACCTGCTGGCCCAGAGCCTTAAGAATAAAAATAGCAGGTGTATTGGCCTGGTTTTATGCACCATCCCCAATAGTTTTTTGGGTGAAGTCATCAATGGTATCGAGTCCGTTGCTTCTTCCAAAGGATACCTTGTGATCATCACGCAAACCAATGAATCATTGGAAAATGAAAAAAAAGCACTGGACCATCTTACCATGCGGGCGATTGATGGCCTGCTGATTTCTGTATCAACCGAAACCAGGGATGTCAAACACCTGGAACCCTATTATGAACGCGGATTGCCCATCGTATTTTTTGACAGGATCTGTGAAGGGCTCTCTACACATATTGTACAATCCGATAATGAGGGCGGTGCATTTGAACTGACCCAACACCTGCTTGAACAGGGTTACCGGCGCATAGCTCATATTACAAGTCCGACTCATCTGGCAATGACACAGGAGCGACTGTTAGGATACCGACGTGCCTATCGGGAAGCAGGTTTGGTAGTTGACGAAAGCTTTCTGAAACAGTGTGCACATGGCGGAGCTATTGTTGCAGAAGTGGAACAGACGCTGGATGAATTATTTGCCTTACCGCAACCGCCGGATGCCATACTGGCTGCCAGCGATCGGATGACACAATCCAGTTTTCAATATTTACGAAAAAGGGGTAAAAAAATTCCGGAGGACATTGCATTAGCAGGCTTCAGTAATTTTAATGCACCTGAGCTTTTTTCTCCCGCCCTGACTACAATGGTACAGGATGCATTTGAAATGGGAAAAAGAGCAGCCATATTGCTGATTGAACGAATTGAGAACAAGCATAAATCATTCACACCTGAAAAAATTATTTTACCGGTTCAGTTACATATGAGGGCTTCCACTCAACTGACTATCACTCAATAATATCCGGTATGCCTGAAAATAAATTGTCTCAAACCCTTCAGCAACTGGAATATAAGTCCGGCAGTATCCTGATAGCAATACCTGATGTGGAAGATATCCGGCTGAACTATCAGCAATCAGTAGCCGAAGGCAAAAAAAATGAATTCCCTTATTGGGCAAGGATCTGGCCATCGGCCTGGGCGATGACTGAATACCTGGATGAACACCCCGAATTATTTAATCAAAAAAAAGTAATTGAATTTGCTGCCGGACTTGCACTACCGTCTCTCCTGGCTGCTAACAAAGCTGAATCTGTAATTGCATCCGATTACCTGGAGGAGCCTGTTGACAGCATCAATAAATCCATACTTGCCAACCGGTTTACCAATATGAAAGCGGCCCATTACAATTGGAGGGATGGATTACCTGATTGGGAAGCCGACCTGGTGTTGCTCAGCGATACGAATTACAACACAGAAGATCAGGCTGCAGTTGAAAGGCTCATACGATATTATTTAAACCAGGGATCCACTGTATTACTGACTACCCCACACCGTTTGGCAGCAAGGGAATTGTTACAGTCGCTCCATGAATTTTGCAGACATACAGAAATACGAACAGTAAAAGGAACTGGAATATCTGTTTATAAATATTCGCTGTGATTTATTACCAATCGCTGCAGGCAGCCGGCCTTAATAAATGTATACCTGCTTTCGACACATTATTTTTATACATGTCTTTTGCAAGCATTTCCTTCCACTTGGGATGACTGAAAAACGCTTTCCAATGCGCTTCCCGGGAAGCAAAATTTTCGAAACAGGTCAGGTAATAAAAATTCGGCATCCGGCTCCCGGTAATCACTTCACCATAAAAAGCAGCATTGAAATTCAGTTCTTTAAACAGCTCAATTTCGCCTCCTTCATTGAACATGTGCACTTTGCTTTTATAACGGTCTACTGTAGCCGATTCATAATTTCGTAATTCATAAATTCGGCTTTGGCGTTCGGTAGAAAAAACCGGCGTCTGCAGAGGAGGAGCCAGCTTGAAGGATTTCATCCAGACCGTTTCAAGCCGGGTAAACGGTGGCTTATCAAAAGGTGCATTGATAAAAAATGCAGCCGCAGTTTGGTAAACTGCATCTTTTTCAAGTCGCGCACTCAGTTCTGCAGCCGACTGAACAGAACTAACTGGCAGAATAATATAGATGGCAGGTGGGCTGATGGTATCAGCCGGACTTGGTTCAAGCACCCCGATATTCCTGATTTTCGAACGATGTAAGGCAGGCAGCAGGGCTTCTTCCGAATATCGGAGAATAGCAGCTTTCTGCTCCTGGGTTTCGTAGCGGTATATTCTCAGCTCATAGAATTCCTTTTTCGTTTGAGCATGACTGTTGACAAACAGCAGGGAGGCAAGAGCAAAGAAGAGCAGACGTAACATGGTTGCTACTTTTAATTTTCAGGAATCTGTTCAATGGGGAAATGATCCGTCCGGAATGGCGCAAGCGGTAGCCCTGCAGCTGACTCCATATTTCCGATACTGGTATTTCCAAAACCATAGCGTACGAACATGGGATTTTTTAGATCCGGGTGCCAGAGAATCACGGTATTTTTTTCAATTTTCACTTTGGGTACCAGCCAGTTGGTACCATTGATATCAGAGATCAACCAACCCTCAGGATTGGCGCCCTTCATGCGGATTCCTTTTTCTGCATAGTTGAACTTCACGAGGATTTTACCTTTTTCAATAGCAGATGAACTGTACTCCGGACTCCTGTAGTCTGCAATTGGTAAATTATACGTAGATGCAAGTGCATAATTGGCAAGCCGGGTGCCCACGGGCTTTTTCCTGGAAGGGTGAATATCGGTAACGGTATCCACCAGGTCTGTTATTACAACCATGCCTGTATTGGGATGGGAGGCTGCTGCTGCCTGGGCCTCGCGCAAAAGTGCGCCGATACCGGTCGTTCCATATTTAAAGGGTGCTATCTGAACATAATAAAAAGGCAGGTCTTTTTTCCAGGCAGCCCT
>JAGKTB010000323.1:0-4238 GCA_018993145.1 Flavihumibacter sp. | reverse complement strand
GGAGATAACCTTGTGTTCATGATAGGTGTTTTAAAGAGAAGGCAGGCAGTACCTGCCTTCTCGATTTATTAGTGGCCATTGCTATTGTTCTCTTTTGACATCGCATCGGAACTGTTTTTTCCAAGGCTGAAGGTCAGTGGAACATTAGATCCTTTCGGACTTACCCGCACATAACCAGACATTTCCTGGTGCAGGGCACTGCAGAAGTCGGTACAGTAAATCGGGAATATTCCGGTTTTTTCAGGTACCCATTTGAGGGTTTGTGTTTCACCCGGCATAACCAGCAACTCAGCGTTATTGGCGCCTTTTACTGCAAAGCCGTGTGGTACGTCCCAATCCTGCTCCAGGTTGGTTACGTGGAAGTATACTTCATCTCCTACTTTCACGCCTTCAATATTATCCGGAGAGAAGTGAGAACGAATGGCAGTAATGTACACATGTACTTTATTGCCTTCCCGAACCACTTTGCTTTCTTTCTCGCCTTTGGCTACATAAGGGTGATTGTTTTCTTCAATCTTGAAGATTTTCACTGAGTTCTTGCTGATCAGTTCAGCAGGAGCGGATTGAGCATAGTGCGGTTCACCAATAGTGGGGAAGTCATTGATCAATTGCATTTTATCGCCACTGATATCGTAGATCTGTGCACTCTGAGCCAGCTCAGGTCCTGTAGGGAGATAACGGTCTTTAGTGATTTTGTTATAACCAACCACATATTTCGGACTGGGTTTTTTGCTATCACCACCAGGAATGCTGAGGTGACCGATGGAATAGAAAGTAGGAGCACGATCTAATACTTTCAGATCTTTAATATTCCACTTGACGATTTCTGATGATACAAAGAAAGAAGTATAGGCATTTCCTTTACCGTCGAATTCAGTGTGCAAAGGTCCGCGACCTGGTTTCTGAACTTCCCCATGCAGGGCTTCTTCATACTTGATCACCGGTATACCTTCGTATTCACCCTCAAATGCTTTGGCTGCAATCGCTTTCTGCATTTTAGTGTACGAAAATACAGGGATCAGGGCAGCCAATTTACCAGAACCGACAATGTATTCTCCAGTTGGATCCACATCACATCCGTGTGGTGATTTCGGACAGGGAATCAGGTAACAGATATCCTTAAGTGCTACAGCATCCAATACAGTAACTTCTTCAAGTATTTCATGTTTACCGGAATGAGTGGATTCATCCCAGGTATTACGGGCGTAACGTACTTTTTCTTTTTTACCTTTTCCTGCTTTCAGGTATTCTTCAGCCTTTTTCCAGTTTACGGCAAGAATGAAGTCTTTGTCTTTCTGGGAGGCGTTCACTTCCAGCAGTGTATTCGCCTGTTCACTGTTGTAGCAGGAGAAAAAGAACCAGCCATGGCTAGGACCTTTACCAGCATGGCTAAGGTCGAAGTTGACACCCGGCAGCAGGAGCTGGAAAGCAATGTCCATTTTCCCATCTTCCTTACCAACACTGATAAAGCTGATGGTGCCTTTGAAATTCTGTTTGTAGGTGCTGATGGGAACATCTCCGTTTGCATAGTCAACCGGAACGCTGAAACGGGTACCTGCTACAACGTATTCGGTATTTTCTGTAATGAAAGGGGAGGAGTGGTTACCGGCGCTGTTTGGTAGCTCAATGATCTCCGCGGTACGGAAGGTTTTTAAATCTACGCGAGCCACGCGGGGGGTATTGTTGGCATTACCAAAAACCCAGCGACCATCGATTTCGCCATTGGTCTGTGATAACTCAGTGTGGTGCAGATCGTCCCAGGGAACAAAACCATGGGAAGTCATCAGCATGGGCTTGGTTTCTTCGGAATAACCCCACCCTTTTTCAGGGTCAACGGAAAAAACGGGAATTACACGGAAAAGACGACCACTGGGAAGACCGTAAACGCTTAATTGTCCGCTAAAGCCACCGGAAACAAAGTTGTAAAACTCGTCGTATTTACCCGGTGGAACATAGGCTTTTACAGCAGCGTCGCCACTAACTGCGGAACTGGTGTTTTTAGGTTTGCAGGCCTGGAAACCGACGGCGAGTAGTGCCACCGTTCCAAGGCTCAATTTGAGAAACGCATTCATGTTTGTTATTTTAGGGTTGATGTATTATTGGACCCCGTCATTTTTGCGCATGAATTCATACACATTACGGGCATCTTCATCGCTTAGGTTTTGATTGGGCATTCTAACCAGACATATTTCAAGTTGTGCCTGTGCTTTTGGATCGGTATTCAGCATTTCGTCCACATTGGTAACGAAATTCATAATCCAGGCAGCGGTATTACGTTTGGTAACATCTTTCCAACCCGGACCAACCAGGCGTTCATCACTCAGTTTATGGCAGGAAGAACATTTAACATCATACACAGATTGTCCCTTATCTGCAAGAGCAGCATCCAGTTTTTCCGGTATCTGAACGTCTTTGAATTTACCAACACCATCCGGGTTATCTGCGGGGGCGGGTGTGGATGAACTGCTGGAAGATGCTGCTTCATCAGAAGCTGTGTTGTCTTGCTGGGTACCACCGCCACAGGCATAAATCATTGCTGCAATGCCGGCGAGGAGGAGGAGCTTTTTCATGGTGAGTAATTTTATTGTACAAAAGATTAGAATGCAATGTTAGCAGAGTGTGATCCGGGTAAATATGATTGGGGTCATATTTCACCAGGAATTGCCCTAAACTGATGAAGATCATATGAATAAGTGATTGCAGTCACAGATAACCCTGACAAACTCAACCGGATTCAGTACATTTATCATGATTCTGCTGGACCCCCGTGAATAGATTTGTTGAACGAAATGCCAAACAACATGTCAACAGCTTTCATTTCCGAGGAAACACTGCTGAGTTATGGTGCCACCTACAAGAAAGTAAATAAAGGCGACCTGATCTTCATGGAAGGAGGTGCCGCTTGTTTTTATTATCAATTAGTAGAGGGCAGGGTACGTTGGGTAAACATCAATGAAGATGGCCGTGAATTTATCCAGGTGATGATTGAGCCTGGTGAATCTTTCGGAGAATTTCCTCTTTTTGACGATCAGCCCTATGCCGCTTCTGCCATTGCGGATGATGATTGTGTGTTACTTCGTTTGCACAAAACCAATTTTCACCAGATGCTCCGGAGCAATTACGATATCCATTTTAATTTTACCAGACTGTTGGTATCAAGGCTTCGGTTTAAATTCCTGACATTACGGGAACTGGCTTATAATAATCCGGAGCAACGAATCTCTACCATGCTAAATTATTACAAGCGGTTGCGGGGCATTGAACAGAAACCCTGCAAGTTGCATCTAACCCGTCAGCAATTGGCGGATATGACTGGGTTAAGGGTTGAAACGGTAATTCGTACCATTCGAACCCTGCATGAAAGAGGAAGGCTTACCATCCAGCGGGGAAAAGTTTTTTATTAAAGGAACCTGATTGCGATCATCTTTTTTGTTGGGTTCCCGGTGTTCTTTTACAGCAAAAACAGGTATGAATGCAACGGCAAACAAGTGGATCCGGCTGGCTTTGTTTAATCTGCTGCTGGTAGCATTAGCGGGGCTTCTACTACGATTGAAAATATTGTTACCCATACCCTGGATTCACCACAAACATTTATTACACGCACATTCTCATTTTGCTTTTGCAGGATGGATCAGTCTCTTCTTAATGGGGGCGATCATTGGCCTCTTACCGGAGCAGAAAGCAAAAACCTATAATACCCTACTTAGTATTTATACCGCTACCGCCTACGGAATGTTATTGAGTTTTCCTTTTCAGGGATATGGACCGATATCCATCTTTTTTTCAACTGCATCTGTTCTTGCAGGCTGGTGGTTTGCTTACAAAGTCTGGAAGGAGGAATTGCTTGCCAAACCAGGGCAATTGGTATTTCGGTTGATCCGGTGGTCGGTACTTTTCCTTGTGTTGTCTTCCCTGGGAACTTTTTACCTGGCCTGGCTGATGGGGAATCATATTAATAAAGCGGAACTCTATTTTGGTGCCGTTTATTTTTACCTGCATTTTCAATACAATGGTTGGTTTCTCTTCGGGGTATTGGCGCTCGTGGTTTCCCGGCTTTCACCGGATGCACAGAGTCGCCTGATTAAGCTGTTGATCGGGTTGGCATGGGTATCGATACCTGCTTATTTCTTATCGGCACTTTGGATGAGATTGCCCTTGTGGATGTTGACTGCTGCCTGGATTGCTGCCCTGATACAACCGGTTTTGATAATCCTTGTATTGCGTAAGCTCTATTCAGG
>JAGKTB010000322.1:0-3566 GCA_018993145.1 Flavihumibacter sp. | reverse complement strand
AGGAAGGCACAACAATGCTGAACCTGGTTGCTATAAACGCCAATTTATTCCATATTCTGGATGATCAAAGCCAGCTGCTGGTAGGGAATGCTGGCTGGAGTTATACGCTGAGTCGGGAATTCGTTGAGGCCGGTGAGGTCGCTAAATTCATATCCAGTGGTACCCAATCAACTGAATCAAAACTGATATTCGAGGGACGTACCCCTTGTCGGGAAATCGCACTGCTGCATCCGGAGATGAAGGCTTCCTCCGATTGCTTTAAAATAAAATGGCGACTTATCCTTAATAGAGACGCCAATACAGGTTTGCCCAGCACCTGTACCACCCGAAACATTGTTGATCATCAGCCCAGGGATGTAGTTGGAACCTGGCAATTGGTAAAATCCCCCAGCGCAGTTATTTACCAGCTTAATTTGCCGGGTCTCCAGAATCCCATTTTACTGATGCAGGCGGATAACAACATCCTTTATTTTCTGGATGAAAAACAGCACTTACTGATTGGTAATAAAGATTTTAGTTTTACCCTGAACAGAAAATGAATAAACTAAAGGATTTTCGGCATGTCATTTTGTATGGACTGCTTTTAGCGATGCTGATATTTGCGCTGAAATGGTTGCAATGGAAATTCGTTCTCGTCGACAATGCGATTGATATCTACATAGGTGCCATTGCACTGTTTTTTACCATCCTGGGGATTTGGGTTGCATCGCATATTATGAAGCCCAAAGTTGAAACGTTGATTGTCGAGAAAGAGATTATCGTACAGCCTCCGGAAGTCTTTACCCTCAACACCTCCGAACTTCAAAAACTCAATTTAAATAGCCGGGAGTACGAAGTATTGCAACTCCTCGCGAAAGGACATAGTAATGCGGATATCGCTGCCAATCTCTTCCTGTCAGTAAGCACGATAAAAACGCATGTCTCCAATCTCTATTTTAAAATGGACGTTAAAAGCAGGACGCAGGCTATCACCAAAGCCAAACAATTGAAAATCATAGAATAATCTCTTAGGTACTTTGGTGCCATTTTGGTTGAAATGCAATTTTGGTACTAAAGTATGAGGATAAGCAGCACCCGATCGTATAGATTTGAGCCTATTCTAACAATAATCGCACATGAAAAAAATTGTATTGGTTTTTGGAATCATCATCGGTTTGGTGTTTTGTGCTAATATCGGCTTTATGGTCTACTGGATGTATCATAACCCTGATCTGAAAGGGAGTGATATTGTTGGGTATGCCGTAATGGTGGTTGTTTTTTCGCTGATTTATATAGGTGTAAGAAATTACCGAAACAAAGAGCTAGATGGATTTATCAGCTTTGGAAAGGCATTCAAAACCGGCGCTTTAATCGCTTTGTTAGGCTCTGCCATCTATGTGGCCGCCTGGTTGTTCAGTTATTATTTGTTTGTTCCGGATTTTATGGATGTCTATTCCGATTATGTGCTGAAAAACTGCACCCCCGAAGACTTGCCGGCTAAAACAAAAGAAATGGCGGATTTCAAAGAGCTCTACAAAAACCCGCTTTTTGTGATCTTAATTACTTTTTCGGAAGTCCTGCCGATTGGTTTGGTGGTGGCGCTGGTGAGTGCGTTGATTTTGAAGAGAAAGCGGAAATGAGGGATACTTGTAGAGACTGCAAGATTTTCAAAATTTATGGATTCCATTTTTTATGGAATACAAAACCAGGCCTATTCTGGTATTCACACCTATTTTTTCGAAAATCGCATCCCGGTAGCTTTCCACAGTCCTAACGCTGACAAACATCTTTTCGGCTATTTCCTTGTAGGAGTCTTCGGAACAAGCAAGTTTCAAAAAACATAACTCCCGGTCTGTCAAATGAACATTCACCACTTGTTCTTCTTTTTTCAGGCTGTTAAGGTTGTTTATAAAATGAACCATTTTTCCAGTTACGAGGTCGTTCATATAAAAGCCCTGATCTCGTACGCTTATAAGGGCTTGTTTAAAAATGGAAGGCTTACTATCCTTTAAAATATAACCCTTAGCACCTAGTTTCAACATTTGTATGATGGCGCTATCAGCATCCATCATGCTGAGAATCAATACTTTTGCCAAAGGAAGCTCTTTTCTGATCCATTCGGCTGTTTCGTAGCCATTCATTTTGGGCATCGTTATATCCAGCAAAATAATATCCGGATCTGCTGCGGTTTTTAATTTTTCTATGAAATCCTGGCCATTGTCAGCCTCCAAAATAACTTCAAAGTCTTCGAATGAATTGATCAGCCCGGATAGGCTATTTCTGAGAAGGATGTGATCATCCACAAGGACGATCCTGGTAGGTTTAATGGTTTGGGTCATGCAGTAGCAATTGAAATTCGAATACGGCTACCCCTGTTAATTTCACTGGTCAATTGTATCGACGCGCCAATCAGGGCTGCGCGTTTATACATGTTTTCATGGCCGGCTCCCCCCTTTTGTAACGCTTCATTTACATCGTATCCCACTCCATCATCAATAATGTCAAAATAGAGTTCCCCCTCGTCTTCAAAAATATGGACTTTTATGGTTGACGCCTTGGCGTGTTTTACAATATTTGTAATGGATTCTTGGATAATTCGATAGAGAATCAAGACTTTAGAGGAATTAATCTGCAGATCAGATTTGGGATAGGTAAAATCAACAGCGTATTTACCAGTTCTTCCGATGCTTTCCAGAAGACGCTGAATCGATAGAACAATTCCCTCTTTCTTAATAATGTCGGTACTTAAATTATGGCTCAGATTCCTTAAATCCTGGATCGCTTTTCCAAGGAGTTCATCCGTGGGTTTGGTATCTTCCTCATTCAGGGGCAATGTGTTTAATTGCAATCGTACTACACTGAGGAGCTGACCAATATTGTCGTGAATTTCTTGGCTGATTTGATTAAATACCTGTTCCTGTATTTCAATTTTTGTTTGCAGGATAGTCTGTTGGTAAAGCTGAGAAAGACTTTCCTTTTCTTTGATATAATCATTGTGTCTTTTCCGCTGGTAGGCAACAAAAAGAACAAAAACTCCTATCAAAAAAAATACAATTAGGCAAATTGTTATCAACGCAATATTCAATTGCGATATATCAACCGACATAAACTTCCATAGCTTATAAATCCGAAATAGAAGATACTTAATATTTTATTTAAAATATGGAAAGTATTTCCAAAGCTTGCGGCAACTTCTTGTTTATAGGTCAGGTATTCAAAGACCGAGTAGAGAATTGCTTTGGGAATGTACATTGCCAGAATTCCCCAGGTAATCCAAAAAAGTGGAGTTCTCCAAACATTAATAAGGTCAGGGACTTTGATTAATTCATAGAGATACAGAAGGCAGGTGATTGTAAGAAAGAAGGCGCCAATTATATAGGTATAAGTAAGGAACCGGTTCTCTTGTTGGATTAATAGTGGATTAATAATGCTGAATAGGATGTATAGGAGTATAAATATTGAATTTAGCTTTCTGTATAAGGGTGTTCTGGTCTGCAGGTTAATGATGTAAATGTAGAGTGCAATAGTGGTGGGTACTGAAAAGTTATAAATAGTATGATTGGATTCTTGCAATACAACACGATAAT